>JAJEHF010000179.1 GCA_022823865.1 Bryobacterales bacterium | reverse complement strand
TCACAACGGTTCCCGCTCAGAGACAGGACCCCGCCACGAGCAACCGTTCGAAACCTACCAGGCCCCAACCAGCGCAAGCATTGCTGCGCGTGATCTCAGGCCACAAGACACATAGTCAAAAAAGGGCCTGAGCAGTTACCTTGTATCCACTGAAGTGTTTCGCATGGGATTCATATACGAGAGTGCCTTCAGGCCGCCCTCGCATACGATTCTGGAGCGACGCATGACCCAGCGGTCCACAAATTCCCCAACGCTAGCACTTAGATCGCCAATTAAATGAGACAGGATGACATTTATAACTGGACAATAATGTTATATTATAACACTTATATCTAGATAAAAATGCTATACTTGCAATCGGCGCGCTGTTGCAGCCCGCCACAACGCTCGCTGGAGACCATCGGAGAATGTTACACCGCCTGCGAATCGACGATCTGCTGAGGTGGAAGCAGCAGCCCAGCCGCAAGCCCCTGCTGCTCGATGGCGCCCGGCAAGTCGGCAAGACCGTTTTGCTCGAACAGATGTTCGGTTCCAGAGAATTCAGGAAGGTACATACCCTCGACTTTCGCAAAGAGCCGGATCTGGCAGAGCTGTTCGATGAGGGCCTAGATCCTTGGCGCGTCATTGCCAATGTCGAACTTCGGCTCAACGCCGCCGTCGACCTCGAGCATGACCTCATCTTCTTCGACGAGATCGGTGAGTGCCAGCCGGCGGTCGACTCTCTGAAGTACTTCGCCGAAACGCTCCCGAATGCCTTTGTATGCGCGAGCGGCTCGAACATCGGACTGCTAGATTCCTTTCCCGTCGGACGAGTCGACCAAGTCAAACTCTCGCCCCTGTGCTTCGAAGAATTCGTCATCGCAGCCGGCGAACCTCGCTTGCTCGAAGCACTGCGAGACCGGCACAGGAGCCAGATTGCCCACCGTAAACTGTGGTCGCTCCTGCTGGACTACTACTTTGTGGGGGGCATGCCCGAGGCTGTCAAGGGTTGGTTCGACGGGCACGGGAGCGCGCATGCGAGGGCCAAGCAAGTCGAGCACACGCACCGACTCCTGGTCGCCGGCTTTGAACGCGACTTCGGCAAGTATGCTGGCCGACTACACGCGCAGCACATCGGAGCAGTGTTTGCCAGCGTACCCCGCCAGCTGGGGACCAGCGGAGACGCTTCCGTTCGTCGATTCCGGTTCTCAGGCGTAGTCGACCGCAAGCGACGCTACCAAGACCTGCGCGGCCCGATCGACTGGCTCGAAGCAGCCAGTCTCATTCTCAAGTGCTACCCGATCGATGGCAAGCCACGCGTACCCCTGCTGGCCCAGACTCGGCAGAACATGTTCAGGCTCTACTTGTTCGATGTCGGGCTGCTCGGGCACATGCTCGGCCTGACATACGCCGACCAACGCACGCAAAACGTCGACTATAAGGGCTTTATCGCCGAGAACTTCGTGCAGGCCGAGTTGAGCGCCCGCGGCCTCTACCCGACCATCGGATGGGAGCAGGGCCAATCCGAGCTGGAATTCATCCTGCGGGATCATGCAGGAGAGATCGTCCCAGTCGAGGTCAAGAGCGGATCTCGGACGCGCGCTCGCAGCCTGCGATCGTATCTCCAGCGCTACGAGCCGCGCAGGGCGCTAAAGCTCTACGGAGGGCCGCGGCTCCAGCAGAGCGAACAGGTCAAGATGTGGCCTTTGTATCACGCGCAGTTCCTGGCCGAGCTCTGAGCGCGCTATCGCTCGATCCCGAAGGCGTAGAAGTAGCCGTCGAAGGTGCCGATGTAGACCCGTCCGTTGGCAATGGAGATCCCTCCCCAATGGTTCCAACTGGCGATCTGGTCGCCGCTATTCCACAATTCCCTGCCCGTTCGCGCGTCCAACGCATACAGCACCGCATTGGTCGAGCCCGCGATCCGCTCCTCGGCAGTGTTGGTGAGGCCCACGTCCGGCATCGCTTGGTGCGTGTCCTCGCCGTTGCCGTAAGCGAAGACAATGCCGTTGGCGACCAGCGGAGGCTCTGCCCTGTTCATGTCGCGCGAGATCCATTCCGGCGCCAGCCACAGGCTGCCATCCTCGCGCTCGGCCACCTTGAATGCGACGATTGCGCCCTCGGTGACCTCGCCATGCTCGATGGCGGCATGGAACTTGGAGTGCTTGGGTCCCCAGATGGGCGCCAGCACCCATACCGTGCCGTCGGTGTCCTCCCAACTGGCCATCGCGCCCCACACTCCGGCGGAGGCGAAGTTCACCTCTTCGTTGCAAACCAGCGGCGATCGGTATAGCGGAGTGCGGTGGTCGTCGCCACCGATCGACTCGAGGTCCATCAGGTAGATCACGCACTCCTTGCCGGCGTCCACCATCAGTTCCCTGCCCTTATAGGGAAAGATCGCCGGAGTCACCTGCATGTCCAGATCGCGCTTGAACAGCCACTCTGCGTTGGTCGGCCCGTAGTAGTCATAGAGCTCCAGCTTGCCGGTTGCGGGGTCCAGCTGCATCCCGATGATGCCGTTGCCGAAGACGCCGTTTTCTGGGTCCCAGACACCATCGCCCGTGCCCGTGTACATCACCTTCTTGGAGCTGATGGCCGGCCCGGTGCGGCCCCACATGCCGCCGCCGGCAGGCCCCCAACTGCCCACCCGGTCGCTGTTCAGGTCGTAGACGTAGCCCATGTTCGGATTGCCGCCACAATGCTGGGCCGAGTGGGTGTAGATGACGTTGTCCACCAAGTTCAGGGCATAGGGCTTGCCGTTCGGGGGCATGAACTTCGCCGGCGGGGCCAGATCCTCGCCATCGGCCAGATCGAGCCGGCGCAGCCGGCCATCCCAGGAAGCGGCATAGACCACATATTCGCCCTCCTCGTCCCCGGGACCGATCACCGGCGTTGCCGTCATGCCGCCCGGGCACAACAGGTACGCCGGCCGCATTCCCGGGCTCGGCTCCCAGTCGCGATCGAACTGTTTGGACCAAATCAGGCGCCCATTCGCAGCGTCGATGGCGTAGAGGTTGTCAGACACGCCTGCGACCAAGACGACTTCCTTGGAGCCGTCCGCTGTCCGCACGTTCTCGGCGATCAAGGCAGGCAGCAGCGCGTGCATCTGGCGTGGCTCGTTGTCGAGCTTGATCTTCCACAGCAGCTTCGTCTGGGCGACGTTCTCGGTCGTGAATATGGTCTCGTCCTGCTGCCACGCGGTGCGCTGCGGGTTGCCCCCGTCAGTCAGCCAGTCCGCGCCGAAGGCAGTGGCTGCCAGCAGCGTGAGGGAGATCAATAGCAGGGCGGGTCTCGTCACAGACATGGTCGTTGCACTATTCTAGTTTGCCGAACGGTATGATTGTTCGGACGGCTGTTTCAAGCCGTCACGCCCCGACTCATCACTCCATGCGCACACGAATTGCACCACTCGCGATTTCCATCGCCGCCGCGCTGCTTGCCGCGCTGCCGGCGTTCCCGGACGACTGGACAACGGTCGGAATGGACGCCCAGCGCTCGTCTTGGGTGCGCAGCGACCGCAAGGTCTCGCCAGAGACCGTGGCCGGCCCGGAGTTCCAGCTCTTGTGGCGCATTCAAACGGCGAACGAGACTCGTGCCGACGCGGCGCTGACGGCGCCGGTGTTGCTGGACTTCCTCATCAGCCATCGTGGCTTTCGCTCGCTTGCATTCGTAGGCGGAAGTTCCGGCGGGGTCTACACCATGGATACGGACCTGGCTCGGATGGAATGGGATCGGCACTTCGCTGCGGGCCCCAGCCAGAGTTCGGCCGAGTGCCCGGGCGGAATGACGGCAAACGCCAGCAGGAACACGTCGGTCAAGATGCCCTCGATGCTGGGATTCGTCGCCCGCGGCCGCCGCTCGCCAGCGATGAGCGGCGTCGGCCAGCCGGGCGCGGGCGCGGTCACCCTCGCAGAGATTCGACCGACGCCGAGTGCCGCTCCGCGGCCGAGCCAAGCAGCCGCGCGGACGCGGCCTCCCGCGAGGTCGTCGCTGCGGGGCGTGAACTTAGTCCACGTCCTGTCCAACGACGGCAAGCTGCACGCTCTCTACGTTTCAAACGGTCGCGACCACCGGCCTCCCATGCCGTTCCTGCCGGCCAATTCGCACGCCCGCGGACTGATCGTGATCGAGGACACAGCGTTTGTCACAACCGTCAATCGCTGCGGCGGCACGCCGGACGGCGTGTGGTCACTGGACCTTGAGAGCGGCACGGTGCGCGCTTGGGAATCCGATGGCGGTTCGATCGCGGGGCCAGCCGGGGTAGCCTTCGCGCCAGACGGCACGCTCTACGCCGCCACCCGGGATGGGGCGCTGGTCGCGCTCGAATCCCGCTCGCTGAACCCCGTGCAGAAGAGCCGCGCCACCGGATTCCGTTCTTCGCCGGTGGTCTTCGACCTCAACGGAACCGACCACCTGGCCGCGCTCGGCAGCGACGGCACGCTGCAGGTCTACGCCGCCGACAACCTCACAGCGACAGTCGCGGCTGCCTCGGCCATATCTGGAAGCGTGGACGACGATACCGCGCTCGCGGTCTGGAAAGACGAGTCCGGAACGAACTGGATCGTGGTGTCGGCCGGCGGGTCCATCGCGGCTTGGAAGCTGGCCGGCAGCGCCGGAGCGATGTCATTAGAGAAGGGCTGGGAATCCTCCGCGCTCGTCGCGCCGCTGCCGCCGATCGTGGTCAACGGCGTGGTGTTCGCCCTGGACGGGGGCGAGGCCGCAGGCCATGCGACGCTGCACGCATTTGAGGGCACGACCGGAGCGACCCTGTGGGACAGCGCGGATTCGATCAAGGCACCGGCTAGGGGACACACTTTGTCCTCCGGGCCCAGCCACGTGTATCTGACCGCGATGGACAGCGCGGTCTACGCCTTCGGCATCCCGATGGAGCACTAGATGAGGGCTATCCCCGCTGCGCCCGTGCGCTACGCCTGGCTGGCATTGATAGTTGCGTTGCCGGCGCAAGCCGAGCTCCCCGCAGGTCCGGGCATGGCCGAGACCGAGCGCTTGTGCCAAGGCTGCCACGATATCTCGCAATCTGTTTCCTTGCGCCAGGACCGAAACGGCTGGAGCGCCACGCTGATGAAAATGGTCGGATTCGGCGTCAAGGCCTCCGACGAAGAGCTGGGTGTCTTGGTGGAATACCTGACCAAGCACTATCCGGCCGGCGAGCTGCCGCCGCTCGATGTCAACGCAGCCCGCGCGATCCAGCTGGAGAGCCGTCTGTCGCTGAAGCGCTCCGAAGCGGCGGCGATCCTTCGTCACCGCGACGAGCACGGCCCGTTCAAGTCCCTGAAGGACCTGCTGGCAGTGCCCGGCATCGACACCGGCAAGATCGAATCCAAGCAGGACAGGCTGGTATTCCGGATCAGTTCTGGAAGCTGATCTCGTTCGCAGCGAGCAGGCTGTGGGCGTACTCGTCCCAAGGCTCGCGCCCGACTGCCGCGCGCCGGTCATCCAAATACCGGAGGCCAAGCTCCACTTCCGCCACGCTGGGATCTCGCCCGTAGGCGCGCCGATACATGGCCCCGACCCGCTCGGCACGGTCGCTCACCGATCCCACCGCCTCCGCGAGACTGCGCCCGCGCTCCTGCATCCAGCCGCTGTTGAGCACGAACAATTGCTGCAAGGGGGTGGTGGTCACTTGCCGGAAAGGGCTGTGCTGCGTCATGACAGGGAAGTCATAGAGTTGCAGCACGGGGTGCAGCCGCCCCCGGCTGATGCGCGAATAGACCGATCTCCTCGTAACGTCGGGGGAGTCGACCTCGCTCGAAGGGCCTCCTCCGGCAAGGTTCAGCTCGCCGGACGCCCACAGGATCGAGTCGCGCCACGCCTCTACGTCGAGCCGGCGCGGATTCATCCGCCAAAGCAGGCGGTTGGTAGGATCGTCCCCTCCGGCCTTGGGATCGTCGCGACTGCTCTGGCGGTACGCCGCAGAGAGCATGATCTCGCGGTGCAACCATTTCAAGGACCAGCCGTTGGTCACGAAGCGCGCGGCCAGATCCTCGAGCAAGGCGGGATGCGTCGGCTCCTGGCCCTGCGTGCCGAAATCAGAAGGAGTCCGCACCAGGTGCTCGCCGAAGTGCCAGCCCCAGACGCGGTTGACCCAGACCCGCGCGGCCAGCGGACCCGCCTCTCCGACGATCTTCTCGGCCAGCTCCATGCGCCCCGAGCCCTGCTTGAAGGCAGTCGGCTCGCCCCGCTCGAACACGCTCAGAAAGCGCCGCGGCACGATCTCGCCCGGGTTGGTGACGCTGCCGCGAACGAAGACCGGCAGGTCGCGGGGCTGGCCGGGGCGCAGGTCCATGCGCGTCACGGTGGGCGTTGAGCCGTCCACCCACACGCCGCAATCAACGACGGCGGGCGTCATGGGCACTTCATATGCCGACAGTTCCAGTTCCAGCCGCTCGTACGCGGGCTTCATGGCCAGGATCTCGGCATGCAACTCCTCGGCTACCGTGTCCAGGTCCTTCAGGTTGCCGAAAACTCCCTTGGTGCGATAAAGCTCCTCGTGCTTCCAAGTCAGCCAGTTGGCTTGTTCGGGATCTAGCGCGACCATCGGCCGGTTGACTTGCCAGGTGCTGGCGAACACCCCGGCCAAGGCGTAGTAGTCCTTGGCCGTGATGGGGTCGAATTTGTGGTCATGGCAACGGGCGCAGGCGACCGTCAGGCCGAGCAGGCCCCGCGACACGGCGTCGACGCGCTCGTCCCAATCGTCGGTGGCAAGCGTCTCGATCACGTCCCGCGACAAGCGCCGATCCTTGTGGTACACCGGCGCGTTGCCCAGGTAGCCCAGCGCGCGCATGTCCGCCGGCTCGAATCCGGGCAGCAGGTCGGCCGCGAATTGCATGCGGATGAAGCGGTCGTAGGGAATGTCCTTGTTGATGGCCTCGATCACCCAGTCGCGATAGCGCCAGGCGTGCTGGAACGGCCGATTCGTCGCCTCGCTGGTCGGGTGGTCTTCTGCCCATCTGGCCACGTCCAGCCAGTACCGTCCCCAGCGCTCCCCGTAGCGCGGCGAGCGCAGCAAGCCGTCGATCAGGTCGCTGTAGGCCTCCATCGACGGGTCGGCCGCAAACGCCTCCGTCTCCTCGAAGCTCGGCGGCAAGCCCGTGAGATCAAGGTAGGCCCTGCGGACCAGTGTCCTCGGATCCGCAACGGGCGACGGCTGCAGCCCGTTCGCTTCCAACTTGGCGAGCACGAACGCGTCGGCCTTGCGCAGGGTCCAGTCAGGGTCGGAGACGTCCGGGGCCAGCCGTTCGCGCAGCGGCTGGAAGGCCCACCACCTGCGGCCCTCTTCGATCGGGGTTCCGGGCCCGGACGCGCTGGCATCCTCAGCAGCGGGCTCGCGAAGTTCGCTCCGCGGATCGGCAGCCCCGCTAGCGATCCAAGCCCGAAAATCCTCAATCACACGATCCGGCAGCTTCCCGGTCGGAGGCATCTTCAGCACCGGATCGAGGTAGCCCAGAGCTTTCAGCACCAAGCTGGCGTCAGCGTCGCCCGGCACCAATGCCGGGCCCGTCGCCCCTCCCGCGAGCAGGCCGTCGCGGCTGTCAACGACCAGCCCGCCCATGGGCTCGGCCAGGCTCGACGAATGGCAGACTTCGCACTGTTCGACCAGCACCGGCCGGATGCGGCGCTCGAAGAACTCAATCTCCGGGCTCTGCGCTAGCGCCGCCACGGCGCTCGAGAGCAGCAGCGCGGCCAGTCTCATGCCAGCAATTCCCGCAGCACGGTGCCGTGCACGTCCGTCAGGCGGAAGTCCCGCCCCGCATAGCGATAGGTGAGCCGTTCGTGATCGAACCCGAGCTGGTTCAGGATGGTGGCGTGCAGGTCGTGGACGCTCACCCGATTCTCGACGGCCTGGAAGCCGAACTCGTCCGTCGCGCCGTACGCTATGCCGCCCTTGACTCCCCCGCCGGCCATCCACATCGTGAAGCCGTAGGGATTGTGGTCGCGGCCGTCTCCCGCCTCCGAGACCGGAGTGCGGCCGAATTCGCCGCCCCAAATCACCAGCGTCTCGTCCAGCAGGCCGCGGCGCTTCAGATCGCGGATCAAGGCCGCCGACGCTTGGTCCATGTCCGGGCAGCGCTCGCGGAGATTCTTGTTGATGCCTATGTGGTCGTCCCAAGGCTGGCCCGGTCCGTAGTAGACATGCACGTAGCGGACGCCTTGTTCGACCAGCCGGCGGGATAGCAGGCAGCCATTCGCGAACGGTGTCTCGCCGTACTCCTCGCGAACCGACTCGGGCTCCTTGCGCACGTCGAAGACATCGAGAGCTTCGAATTGCATCCGGTAAGCCGTCTCCATGGCGCGGATGCGTGCGTCGAGATAGGCATCGCCACCGACCCGAGCCTGGTGATCCCGGTTCAGCGCCTGCATCAGATCAAGCTGGCGGCGCTGGGCCTCGGCCCCGAGCGTGTCGTTGCGCAGGTAGCGGATCATCTTGTCCGGATCGGTCTCGGCATGGTTGAAGTGCGTGCCCTGGTGCTCGGCCGGCAGGAATCCAGCGCGCCACAGGTCGCCGCCCCGCGCGCCGGGGCTCAACACCACGAAGCCCGGCAGATTGCGGTTCTCGGTCCCCAGGCCGTAGGAAATCCAAGCGCCGAGCGAGGGCCTGGTCGCGGCGATGTTGCCCGAATGAATCAGATTGCGCGCCGGCGTGTGCGTCGGATTGAACGTGTACATCGACCGGATGACGCACAGGTCGTCTACGACCGCGCCGAGATTGGGCAGCAGCTCGCTGACTTCAATGCCGCTCTCGCCGCGGCACTGGAACTCGAACGGGGACGGCAGCAGGCCGCCGGTCATGCGCTCTGTGCGCAGATCAACCGACTCGGGCCGCTCGCCGGCATGGGTACGCAAAGCGGGCTTGGGATCGAACAGATCCATGTGGGACGGCCCGCCCGTCATGAACAGGAAGATGATGTGCTTCGCGCGCGGGGCAAAGTGCGGCCCCACCGGTTCGGAAACAGCGGCGCCAAGCTGCTCCTGCAGCATCGCCGACAGTCCGACCGCCCCGAATCCGCCGCAAAGGGAACTGACGAACTGTCGCCGCGTCGAGTGGCGGCCATCGGCTAGCGACATTTCGTCCTGAGTATACCCGACTAACGCGCCGGCGAAACCGCCGCAATGCGCTCCCCTGGCACCGCCGATGCGGCGCGAGCGAGGTTCCCAGCAACCTGCCTATGTCAGTATTCGATCTCGAAAACGGCGCGGATCTTGCGCTTCACGCCGCGGTAGAACACTCCGTAGTATGGGCTCGCCAAGTTCTCCTGCACATCTTGCGGATTGAAGTTGTTGAGCAGGTTGAAGAGCCGGAACCCGGCGCGGATCCGGCGGTTCTTGCCATTGAACTCGATGTCCACCATCTTGGTGACCTGCAAGTCGAGAGCGTTGAACAAAGGAAAGCGGCCGGCGCGGTTGCGCTCCCCGACGAAGTCCCGGTACTCGTTGGTCCTGGAGTAGGGGAACCCGCTGCGTATGTCCCACACAGGGATCGTCTTGAACCCCCAAGGCAGATTGAACTCGGTCCAGGTCAGCATGCGGTGGGGCACGTCGAAGCGCAGCGGAGCGCGTTCGTTCGGCTGGATCAGGCTCGATGGCGTCGGCCCGTAGATCGATCCCAAGTCGTTCAGATCGCCGTACGAACTTGAGTTGACGTACGAGACGGTGATATGTCCGGTCCCGCTGAGCCGGTAACGCACGGAGAGCTGGAACTCCCGGTACAGGTCGGCACCGTCGTTGCTCATGGTCAGCACGGGATCGTCCTCTCCGAGGCTGCCCCCGTACACGGGGTTCACCAAGAAGTTGCTCGTGGTCCGCCGGAACTGGTAGCCGGTGCGCAGGAACAGGTTGTCGATCAGCTCGTGGTCCAGCTGGAGGTTCCAGCCGAGGCTCTTCGCGTTGCGCAACGGTCCGTCCAGCCGCGACAGCAGGTTGCGCCTATACAGCACGTCGCCATAGGGATCGAACCTCGTCTCGATGCGCAGGGGCAGCTGCTCGAACGTCGGCACCAACAGGCTGATGCGGTCGACGAATAGCCCGGAGCCTCCGCGCAGGACGGTGCGCGCGGCCGAACCTAGCGCATAGGCGAAGCCGAGCCGATACGAGGGATTCCACTGCGAAGACAGGGAGTCCCGCTCCAGCCTGCCGCCCATGTCGAGCGTCAGCGAGTCGCTGACCCTCCACTTGTCTTGCACGAAGGTCGCGAAATCGACCTTTCTCCCCTGCACCATCGCGGGATCTGTGTAGGCCAGGTTCAGCACCGGCTGGCCCGCCGCCCCCAGCCAGGTGACGGGATTGAAGATCTGTTTGCCCGAGTACGTCTCCCAGCCCAAGTCAGCGCCGGCCTTGAGCTGGTGGTCCCCCAGCGGGCGGAAGTGGTACAGCTCGGAGAGCTTGCGGCGCGTCGTCGCACGCGCCTGCCGGTTGAAGAACGAGCCCGACACGCGGTCGATGCCGATGACGCTGGGTTCGTAGCCGAGCGGCTTGACATCGTTCTCGAGGTCTTGGATCGAAAAGTGGGAAAGCAGGATGCCGCCCGCGCCGAACTCGTGCGAGTCCTTGACCGTGTACAGGAACGCGCGCTTGCGCAAGTCTGCCGTGGAGGGTTGCGGCGTGAACGCGTCGAGCCCGAAGTAACTGAACTTCTCGGGATATACCAGGGCGGTCAGCGAAGCACGGTTCTTCTCGGACACGGACACGTCGAATTGGTTGAAGACCGTCAGCATCTCCCGCTCGACGTCGCGCTCATGCAGCGGCAGGTTGGCGTCCTCTTGGTCAGCCCGCACGTACTGGTACTCGGTCGAATGCAACCACGCCACGCGGTTGGAGATCAGCGGGATGTTGAGCGTCAGCCGCGGGGTACTCGATTCGATGCCCACGACGCGTCCGGCCCGGCGGCGAATCCGCGGGGTGAAGTTCTGGAGTTCGAAATGAAACTCCGAGGCGTCCGCCGGCGTGGTCTCGACGGTGGAGAGGGCGCCGGCAAACCCCCCGTATTGCGCATCGTACGGGCTCGAGAGCACCTCGACGCTCGAGACGACGCTCAATGGCAGGGTCATCTCGGAGATGCGGGAGACGGGATCGGTCACGTCGATGTTGTTGAGCTGCGAGCCGCTCTGGGTCGCCCGCACGCCGTTCATGTTGATCTCGCCGGCACGGCCCCTCAGCACGCCCGGGATCAGCGGCATCACGTCCTCGATGCTGCGGTTCGCTTTCGGCGCGTTGTCCAGCGTCGAGATGCCCACTGAACCGGACGAGGTAGTCTCGGTCGGATCGATCGCGATCACCGACGCGGTGACATTCACCGACTCGACCACGGTCTCGACCTCCATGGCGATGTCGGTCCGAAGCGTCTCGTCCTCGGTGGGCACGCACACGATGTCGCTCTGGCCGTTCAACCCGGCGGAAGTCGCGCTGAGGAAGTAGCAGCCCTCCGCCACGGCATCGAAGCGGTAGAGTCCCAGTTCGTCGGTCTCGGCGGTAGTCGGCCCGGCCGCCTCGCCGGCCGCAAGGTCCTCCACGGAGACAGAGTGCAGTTCGATCACGGCGCCCGGGACACCGAAATGCTCTCCCTCGGAGCCGACGATGAACGCTTGCCCGATGATCGGCTGAACTGTGCCTTGCGCCCGCAGCGGGGCCTGCAAAGACGCCAGTCCCGCCAGCACAACCACAGCTAGGGCCGGACAACCGAAGCGAAGTCCGTGCCTTAGGGGCAGCTGATTCATGCGCACAATCAGCCTAGCAAGAACGTGGATCATTTCCAGTGTTTGGTGTCGAGGCGGCTATCCAACACGGCTTCCGGGAGAGCCAGCGGCGTCCTCAGGTCTGGCGCGGGAGATTGGATCCACTAAACCGTCAGACGAAATCAGCTCCGCGCGCGGGTACAAGGCCAGGGAGCGGCGCGATCATCGCCGGCCCGTCGATTCGCGTGCCTACGCCACCAGTTCCCTGATCAGCTCGCCGCCAGTCTGGCTGAGCTGCTTGTCCCTGCCCTGCGCGAAATAGGTGAGCTCCGCGTCGTCCAATCCCAGCAGGTGCAGGAGGGTGACGTGCATGTTCTGGATCGGATGCACGACCTCGACCGCCGTCCCCCCGGTCTCGTCGGTGGCTCCGACGATCTCGCCGCGCGGAGCGTCCCCGCCCGCCATCCAGAAGGCCATCGCGGGCGCGTTGTGGTCGCGTCCCCAAGCGGTCCCTCCCCCGCGGATCCCGTTGTCCGGAGAGCGCCCGAATTCCCCGGCCCATACGACCAAGGTCTCGTCCAGCAGGCCCGTGCGCTTGAGATCCTTGAGCAGCCCCGCGATGGGACGGTCGATCGAATCGAGGCGCGTCCCGTGGGCCTTCTCGATGTAGTCGTGGGAATCCCAGCCGGACACGATCACCTGTACGAAGCGCACGCCGCGCTCCACCAAGCGGCGCGCCAGCAGACAGCGCCGGCCGATCGAGTCCACCTCTGAGTCGTCCGAACCGACGCCGTACAAGGCTCTCGTCTCCGGCGGCTCGGCATCCAAATTGATCGCCTCCGGCATCTCGGCCTGCATCCGAAACGCGAGCTCGTAACTCTCGATGCGGGCGGCGAGTTCTGCGTGGCCGGGATGGCGCTGCATGTGCCTCTTGTTCAGCCGGCCAAGGTAATCCAGCGTCGCTTCCTGCTGTTTCTGCGTGACGTACTCCGGCGGCGTCATGTCCAGCACGGGGGCGCCCTGCGAGCGCAACGGAGTGCCTTGGTAGTGCGCGGGCAGGAATCCGTTGGACCAGTTCCCTGCGCCGCCCTGCGGATAGGCAAGGTCCGGCAGCACGACGAACCCCGGCAGGTTCTGGTTTTCCGTCCCCAGTCCGTAGGTGACCCACGAACCGATCGCGGGATCCCCGCCGAAACGGTTGCCGGTGTTGAGGTGGTACAGGGCTGTCGGGTGGTTCACCGAAGTGGCTTGCAAGCCCCTGTAGAAGCAGACGTCGTCAACGCAGTCGGCAAAGTTTCGCAGCTTGGCGTTGATCTCGATTCCCAGCTCACCTGCGCGGCGGAATTCGAACGGGCTGCGCACGAAGTAGCGCTTGCCCGTGTTCATGCTCGCCTCGAACTTGTTGCGCTCCTTGACGAACTCCGTCATGTGGAGGTCGACCAGCTTGGACTTCGGATCGAACGTGTCGATATGGCTCGGCCCGCCCTCCATCAGCAAGAAGATACAGCTCTTGGCCTTGGCCGCATGGTGACCGCGCCGGGCGGCCAGCTCGCCGGCCCTGGCCCGGTCTTGGTGCAACAGTCCCGAAAGCGCGATGGCGCCGAGACCCATGCCGGAGTGGTACAGGAACTCGCGCCGCGAGGGGCTCGCAGTGAGGATTCGGCGTTTCATCTTCAGTACACGTAGACGAACTCGTTGGAATTGAACAGCGCGAGCGCCAGATCCGCCAGAGCGCGTGCCTCTGGCGAGGAATCGCTCGGATGTGGATTGTGCTCGTACGGACCGCTGTAAGCGGGCTGCACGAACTCGAACTTCTCGCCGGTCAGCTCGCTCGTGATGTGGTGCACCACGTCGTCCGGGGGACGGCGCGGCTGGGCCGGGTTGCGGCCGTGGTAGTCCGTCATTTCCTCAAGGAAGTCGTGCGTCCAAGCCACCTCATTATCGTCCGCCCGGCGCCCGAAAGCCAGCCGGAATGCCGCATCGACGCGGTCATCCGGCGGAAGTTCCGCCAAGCGCTCCCCCATGATCAGCGCCATGTCCCTGGATTGTTCGGAATTCAGCAGTGCGAAGGCCTGCGTTGGAACAGTCGAGGACTCGCGGCGTTCGCAGGTAAGGTCTGGGTTGGCGCCGTTGAACACTTCGACCATCGGATCGATCAAGCTGCGCTGCTGGAAGCTGTAGACGGATCTGCGGTTGCGCCGCCGCCGTGTCGGCTCAGCCTCGTAGATTGGCCGCAACGTGCCCATCGCGTGGCGCGGTTGCAGGGCCACGTCGGCATTGATCTGGGGGTACGTGCCGGGCCCGCCGGTCATGTCGCTCAACTCGCCCGCAACGGAGATGATGCTGTCGCGCAGCTCCTCGGCTTCGAGCCGCCGGGGAGAGAAGTGCGACAAGTAGATGTTCTCGGGATCCTTGGCGCCCGCTTCGGCCTGGCTCGGATGAGCGCTGGCACGCTGGTAGGCGGCCGAGAGCAAGATCACGCGATGGACCGCCTTGACGCTCCAGGCCTGATCGATGAAGAATCCAGCCAGCCAGTCCAGAAGTTGGGGGTGGGAAGGCTTCTTGCCCATCTTGCCGAAGTTGTTCGGATTGGCCGCCAAGCCCCGCCCGAAGTGGTACTGCCAGATGCGGTTGACCATGACCCGGGCAGTGAGGGGATTGCGCGGGTTCACGATCCACTTCGCCAGCTCCGAGCGCCGACCTTCTAACCCGTCCGGGATCTTGGGCGACGGAAAGCCCGCGTAGCGCTCTACCGCTTCCAGCACGCCGGGCGTGACCTCTTGCGCGGGCGCCTGGATGTCGCCGCCAACCAGCACGTGCGTCTTGGCTTCCCGGTATTCGGCGGGCTGCATGTAGCTGTTGCGCGAGCCGACGGTGTCCCACTCCTGTACTAAGCCGTTGCTGACCGTCATGGCCAGAGGCTCGAACCTCAGGACCGACAGTTTGTGCATCGTGACCCGCTTGCGGAGCAGCTTGAGCAGCTCGGCCTCTTCCTTGTCCATGTACCGCTGCAGGATCGAGCTGCCAGCGTTGGCGGCCGCCTCTGTTCCCTTGGTCTCGGCCAAGCGCGCACGGGCAGCCTCGTGCAGGTCGTGCATGCGGCGCTCGAGGGTGGCGATGCGAGCCTCGAACGGGCGACGGCCAAGCCCGAAACCGGCTGTGGACTCGTGGGGCAGGAAGTCCACCGGCCGTCGGGCAAACGCGGTGCTGGCGAACACGGCCTGAATGCGGTAGTAGTCCCGCGTCGGAATTGGATCGAACTTGTGGTCGTGGCAGCGAGCGCAGCCCAAGGTCAGGCCTAGGAAGGACTGGCCGACATGGTGAGTGACGTCGTCAAGGAAAAGCTGCCGCGAGACAGCCGCCACGGCCATGCCAGTGTGCTCCCATGGACCGCTTCGCAGGAACCCCGTGGCGATGATCGCGTCAGAATTGTCGGGAAATAGCTCGTCGCCAGCCACCTGCTCGAGCACGAACTGGTCATAGGGCTTGTCTTCGTTGAAGCTGCGGATGACGTAGTCGCGGTAGCGCCACGCATTGGGACGCTCGAAGTCGTTGGAGTAGCCCGCCGTGTCGGCGTAACGGGTCACGTCCAGCCAGTGCCGCCCCCAGCGCTCGCCATATCGGGGGGAGTCAAGCAGGCGGTCAACCAGTGCCTTGTAGGCTTCGGCCGAGTCATCGTTGACGAATGCGTCGACCTCTTCGGGCGTCGGCGGCAGGCCGGTCAGATCGTAGGTCACGCGCCGGATCAGCGTGACCTTGTCAGCCTTCGGAGCAGGCTGGAGACCATTCTCAGCGAGTCGCGCGAGTACAAAGCTATCGACGCTCGTCCGTACCAGCTCCGGATCCACGCCAGCGGTCGGCAGCTCGACATTCGCTGGAGGTCGGAACGCCCACAGGTCGGCCTCGTCGAAGTCCCAGTCCGAGGCCGCCTCGGCCTGCACGTACGGCGCGCCGGAACGGATCCACTCGCGAAATGCGAGTCGCACGTCGGAAGGCAGCCTCTTCTCAGCCCCCCCGGGCGGCATTTGTAGCTCGCCGGCATGGTCGATGGCTGAGATGAGCAGGCTGGAAGCCGGGTCGCCGCTGACGATCGCAGGGCCGCGCTGCCCGCCCTTGATGGCCGTCTCGCGCGTCCGCAAGTCCAGCTTGGCGAATGTGTTCGCCTCGCCGTGGCAGCCTAGGCACTGTTGCTTCAGCGTCGGCTGGATGGTCTCGACAAACAGTTTTCCGGCAGGCGGAGCGGCCGAAGCCAGTGCGACCAACGCCAAGCCGGTACCAGCGCTGCGCAGGGGCGCACTCAGTAGCTGTGGAAGTGTCAGGCGCTTGGCACCAAGTCCCATGCCCAATATCGGTCACCCCACATGCCCATGGCCGAAAGCGACTCTTGCAGTTTCATGTTAGCGGCTAGACTGCGGAGTTTCAAGCTTGCTTGGCTGCCGAGCGTCTCTCGAAACCGATTCTTGCATCATCCAAACGCCGCTCATCTGCTAGACCTCGGTGTCGCCATCAACGCCATTTGCATTTCGCTGGGCCACGAAACCTTTGAGTTCACCGACCAATGGCCGTCTGCGGATCTGAGAACTCAATCGCGCGGCCAGGCGGCTGCACAACCAACCCGCCGGGAAATGGAGCCGATGTGAAGCCACGTTGGAATCGTGACCGGGAACTCATATCCTTGCCCGCGAATCTCTCAAGAGCCGTACACGAAGGTGCCGATACAGCAAAAGTAGTCAATAACTGATTGAATTCGAATGAGTTACGCGTATTTCCCCACCGTTCCGGACTCGATACGTTGCACAGAAAATCAGGCTAGCACCGCATCCGAACCGAACGTGGCAAGGAATTGCACTTTCTGGCATTGTCTGCACCGATCAGGTCCACTACCCATTGATAGTATTGCTGCGGGACTCGCATGCGTGCTCGTGTCAGAGCGCTGAATACCGCTTCCGAGAGACTGCTCATGCCAAGACTAGATTGAACTTGGGGGTGCGCGAAGGCATCTAGGGAGGTGGCCGTCACAAGCGAGGGAAACTTCTCCGCGCTGATGCGGAGGCCCTTCCGTTCGTCGATAAGAGCGATAGCTCCGAGCTCCAGCGCAGACGCGATAGTCGCTGCTTCGCCGTCTCCAAGGGTCTCGACTGCTCGGCCGCTGGTAAGGCTTCGAAATCGCCGAAGTCCTTCGCAGGTGAGCGTAACAACCTCCGCTTGGCCATGCGCGATGATTTCCCAGATTCCATTCACTTCACGGGCTCCTTCGATCTCACCGAGCCGCATTTCGTTCTCGACAATCTCAGATACCAGCAACCGATTGGGCAGCGCCTCCAAGATCCGGTCGAAGTAGCCGGTTGCATCAAGATTGATGACAACGCTGGTGTCGGCCAGCATCGGAGCGTCAGAGTCGATTAGGCAGTTCCGGGGCTCCATCGACCATGCTCCTGTCTTCTTCCACTTCGTCTAGGAGTTCCCGAAGCCGGACGCGGTCGAGCCGCAGCAGCGCTGCTAGCTGGCCCTCGCTGAGCAACTCCTTCCGCCAAACTTCGGCCGCAAGGAGGTCGATGCGTAGCGTGTTCAAACGAGGCAAATCCTCTAGGACGTCAGCTTCTGCAAGCGAATCAGTAGGGACTTCCAACACGTGTTGATACGTGATTCCGCCGTTTTCATCAAACCAGTCCCAAGTACCCTCCTTAGCTAGACCAACTTCCTCAAGCCTCCGGACCATCGCCTCGCGAGAGACCCCGAAGTAACGGGCCAGTACGATTACGTGCTTGCGCGTGAGCCGACTGGACCCTGCGGTGACCTCGTAGAACTTTTGAGTGACTGTTCTGACCGGCGTAAGGAATGTCCGTCCGAAGACATCTGCGTACCGCTCATCCGGTGACTTTCTCGATCCCGCGGCACGCATGATCGCAGGTATCCCGCGGCTCGAGATAAAGTGCCCGAGTTCATGAGCAGCAGTCTGGTTGCGCCGCTCGACTGGATGCTTTTCATTGAGGAGCATGCAGCCGCCATAGGTGTCGTCAAACGCGAAGAGCCCGGACACTTCCGAGGCAAGCGGGCGGACGTACACTCTCAAGCCCAAATCAAGTTCCAGCAAGCTCAGCATGTCGCGAACAGGCGCTATACCAAGTCCAAGCCAGTACCTCAACTCCGTTGCGTCCTGCTCCGCCTGGCGAACGACATCACCACCCAAAAGGGGGCGCTCTGGTGGATAGTTGAAGGACCGGCCGATACCCAGAAGATTCTCGAGTTCAATCTCGGCTCGGACTAAGCCTTCCAATAGGGCCGCCGCTTGGGTGCAGGACGCCCCCTTGCTAGAGGGAAGCTTGCGGAAGCGGGGTGCTAACTCTACGAAAGCCGCTTCGCGACGTAGTATCGTGTTCGCAGTAGTGCTATAGGTGCGAGCAAGCCGCTGGAGTTCTCCCGTACCAACTCTCCGGTCGCCTTGTTCCACCGCAACAAGGGTCGTTCTCGCTAAGCCAACCCGAGAAGCGGCTTCGGCTTGTGTCATTCCAGCCGCTTCACGCGCAGCGCGCAAGCGGGAGCCGACATGGGTGGGACTCAGTTCACTCGACGACATCGTGCCACCCCTGATTAGTCCAATTGGCGACGAATGACCTTGGACCTAAGGATTTCAAGAAGCTGAGCCACTCCATTCTGTGCTGCTTCAGCAACTTCTCAAGACGTGTTTGAATTTCGTGCTCAGGGAGACCGAGGCAGAGGCTTAGGTAGAAACACTCTCGATCAATCGCCGGTTGATAGATTTCAGAAGTGGAGAGGTTGGCTAGATGGTCGAGGTGAAGAGTTCCCGCAATTGCGTGTTCCCACAGTGCACCGCTTGGGTCCTTGTGCTTGAACTCCCTAACGGCACCATCTTGAAACCGCGCAGCAGTCAAGTCGTCCCAGACATAGGTCCCGGCTCGTTCTTTGAATCTGGTGGTATGCAGGCTCAACCGCCTGAGCATACATGCGGCACAGATTCCGCACTGCCGGCGGCGCTGGAAGACTGACACGTACCGTGAATCTTGCCAGCATGAATGAGAGTCCGCTATCGAGCCATTACAACGGAGGGAGTCAGCGGCCTCTGCAAGTGTCTGGCCCTTGGTGTGCCACAGTCGTGGGAACTGATACTGGACTTGGTGCCCGAAGACAGCGCTGACCAATTCGGCCATCAGAACTGTAAATCGCGGATGGCAGCGATAGTCCTCGTACGCTTGGCCCACGGAAAGTAGGACTGGCCCCAAGGCACCTTGTCCGCTTTCAGGGACGACTATCTTCTCGGCTCCAATCAGCCTTGCCGCGACACCGCAAAGCATCATGAACTTGAAGCCCCTCGACCTATTGCTCGTTTCAACTGTCCGAATTCCCGTGACGCGAAATGGTACTCTCGCGAACGGGGATTCGCTCCCTCCAGCATTTTGTTTCAGTCCAAGTCGGACTCGGCACAAGGGGGCACCATCATTGCCCTCGAGTAACTTCGAAACCGCCAGTGAGTCAAGCCCATCGCTGAACGGCATCACGATTGCGGACGAGTCTGGAACAGGAAAACTGAACTGAGGAGGTTGATCGAATTCATTTTTTCTGCCTTCGAAGGATATACGCCACCGGTCTCCTGTCAACAGTTCTAGAGCAGAATGAAGCCTGTTCGATACGCGCTCAGAACCCCAGAGTTCCGGGTCGTGAACTGGTACGCGAAGGTGTAGCTCTCTACCCCACAATTGTGACGGTCGTCGCTTCGTTCGATCAGAGAACTCGATTGCGGCGGCTAAGAGAATAGCGTCATAGACCCGTGGGTCCCACGATGCAATGCAATAGGAGTGAATGCTCGTCGCGTCAATGATCAAGTTCTCGTCGATTCTGCACGGAGTCCAATCCGAAGCAGCCGAAACCGCGGGTTCGAGCACGTGAACCCTGTGTACAGGTAGCGATTTGGAAGTGCGCACTCGAAGTGTCATGGAATCGGCGGTCCGTCGTGTAGTCCAGTTTTCTTGGGAAGAGGTCGCCGATGATTGCCGTTTCTTACGTCACACAGGTCTTTTGCGATCTGAGAAAGATCGCATTCATCAGAAAGCCCCCCAAGACGACCGCTAATCTCGGCAATTCGGGTGTCGCCGCACTCACGCAGGACGTGCTCTTCCATCTGGCGCAACGCCCGCACGCATCGATCCTTGAGTGCGACTGCCACAGACGTGGTCAAGGTTCGACCGTGGGAGCAATTGCCTGAGAGTGACCGGGCGAAATAGTCCAAGAGCAAGAATGCAAGTGGGCTTCCAGCTGCGCGTCTTCTGAGATCTTCTACTAGTCGGACCGCAGCTCCAGGCCCGATGGAGCCCGAAGCGGCTTCAATCTTGTGGAGGTCAGGCATGAGCTGGCCAACACGCCCATCGTCCCAGTCCGCCGCAAGGGCTCTCTTCAATCGTTCGGGCCCGTCCTCGGGCGGGTTCGCAGGACTCTCTGCCCAGCGCAACAAACTCTTCCAAGCTCGCGACATCGGAAGACTCCGGTGTGGTCCATCTGGCATGCCTACCCCTCGATGTCAACATCATAACATATAGTCCTGACATTGTCAAGAATATAGAATTTCCCATTGTGGCGGGTGAACGGCACCATGGGCGGTACACGGAGACCCGTCGTCGCAATCAATGATCTGCAAAACGAAACGAATAGAGTTTGGCGTCCTTAAGATCGAACCGGAGCCTCACCGACTCGCCGGACTCGACCTCTTCGGCCAAGTCTTCTAGCCCCCGCACTTCGCCATCAGTGACTGTTTCGAGGATGGGGGCACTTTCCGCGTTGGCGGGGCTCGAAGCGTGAAGGGCCGTCACCGTGACAGACCCACTCGGACCGATGTCTGCCGTAAGCCTGAGCGCGTTGCCGCTCCAATGCAACGGAACTGTCGTGACGGACGCCGGCTCGGTTGGCTCGATCGGCTCGTATCCCGCCCAGCCATCGGGGCGCATCGTCGCCAGTGCAAGGTAGCCTTTCCTCCAATCGAAGAAATACCAATCGCTCGCACCGTAATAGATCCGCGTCTCGTCGGCGTGGAAGATCGGTGAGGAAGCGAACAGGTTGCCCCAGTCGTAGGGGGTCCGGCCGTACTCGGTCTCCGTGGCGGCGGAGTGATCGATGAACGCACGCCCGGGCTCGATGCGATGCCACTGCCTGCTGTCCGGACTCCACGCCAGCTCGACGTGCTGCTTTGTGCTGGCGGTGTCGTCGGCGTCCGGGAAATCCATCATGCCGAGCAGCCCGATGTACACGTCCGCCACTGGAAAGACGACCATGTCATGGGTCTGCAGGCGTCTGTCCACACCTTCCAGAACGACCTCGGCCTTCGTCCAGTCCAGGAAATCGGCCGATTCCGTTCTGCCCACTTGGCGCACGGAGGGACTGCCATACTTCAAGCGCGTAAACCCGATGTACTTGTCCAATCGCGGGTCCCAAAACGCATTGTTGTGGGTATCTCCCGGCGCCTCGATCTGGGGAGCTAGGATCGGCGCGCTCCAACGCACGCCATCAGCGGAGAAAGCCACGGCCATCTCTTGCGCGCGAAAGAACATCTTGTACCTGCGGGCGGGATCGGGTTCCCGCATGTCCTTGATCACGCCGGCGCCGTGCGGGCCATAGAACATGCCGCGCATGTCCTCGCCGCGCATGACAATGTTGTTCGCGGTGCTTCCCTCGAACTCCACTAGGCCCAATTCGGGCTTGGTCCATTCGATGCCGTCCTTGGAGACCGCATAGCAGACGCCCATCTCCCGGGCGCGCGGCCTGACCGACATGTAGCGGTGATGCGCTGGCGTGCGCTCGTCAATCGGGGTGGATGTCGTACGCTCGTCGACGATGAACGGGCTGTACCAACACTTATAGACCCCTTCCTGCTCGTCGTAGATCACGTTGGCGTAGACGTTATCGAACCGAGGTTCCCAAGGCTTGTCCTCGCGCAGCAGCGGATTCTGCTCGTGCTTGCTCACTGAGCCGATGCGCAGCCGAGCGTCTGACACGGACTCGACGATGCGGGAATCGAGCAAGAGATGCCGGTTGCTCGGCGCTTCCGATTCGACTTGGCCGTCGGTGGAAACTCCGCAGGACAGGCCGCCGGCCACAGCCAAGATCGCCGCAGCAAGGAACGCAAGCCAGCGGTTGAATTCCTGCTCGCCCATGGCAGGGATCTTCTCGCCTTGAGGCAGTCGCACCTGTGCCGTCAGCCACCGAATCGGGAAGCCGTGGCCAGCCCTGCCGCTCACTAGTTTAGTGACCAGCCACGAACAGCGCCGTTCGTGGCTGGTCACTACCCGATTTAGGAGGCGGTTGGCATGCTCCTCATTCGGAGACTCCGCGCTAGGCAGGCGCGGCAGCGCGAATCGCCCGCCACTTGCGCTTATCACTTCCAGTAGCGAGTTTCCGAGTTGGCTTCTCTCGGCCGACAGGCCGGGGATTGGCGCAAATTCCGATCAATCAATCCGGCCTCTGGAGAGCCGACCCTCATCATCGATCAGGACCACGCGAACCGGCCGGCTGGAAGTCCAGCGCCACATTACTAGATTGTGTTCTTCGGCACTGCTCCCCGGAGCAAAGCTTCGGACCCGCAGGCCCACATAGCCCGCCGACGCCAGGCGGTCCGCAAGAGCCTGCGACGCAGGCACCACGCCAGCCAACATTTCCGACTCCCAAGTCGGACATGCAATTTCGGAGTAGCTTACGCCAAGAGCCCGACAAGCTGCTTCATCCGATGCATCGAAGACGGGCTCGGCATCGACCTCGTAAGCGCAGAGGGTGAGTGGCTGCATCGATCGTCCCAGCGGTTGCGCCTCGCGTATCGCGGTGAGCGGGGCAAGGGACGTATAGAGCGCTGGAATCCCGCGCCGGTTGAAGCGCCCGCCGTAACGTCGCGCTCCCTCGCCAGACAAGGGATCCCAAGACCAGCGCGGATTGTGCGCCCGGTACACAATACCGCCGAACCGCATCAGAAGCGCACGGAATCAGGCATAACCACCCGCCGTGATCCGGTCGAGAAAGGCATGGACATGATCGGCCCTGCCCTCGCGCACTAACATATCCGGTGTTGCGCCGCCGAAGCTCGGCAGCGGCTGTCCGCGAAACCAGGCATAGGCTGCCAGTGGCGATCCGGTCTCAGCTTCGACGCGGTTGAGGATTTCGAGCATCTGGCGCAGGCGAACCTGAGTCTTGCGAGCTTGAATCCGTGATGCGCGTGAGAACGCATCCTTTCCGAGACCCAATGTGCCCGCAATTTCCGACTTGGTGGTGCGAAGCGCGTTCGCGATCAGCGTCGGGGAGAACACCTGATCCTCTAGAAATTCATGAAACCTCATAAATTACAACGTAATATAGCGTGACAAAACTTGTCAACCCCGTATGACCCTACAACGGCAGAGAAGGTGCGCGGACCAACGCCAACTGTCGTCGCATCTATGCCGCTTAAGCGACATCTCGCTCAAGGCCCTGGGGAGAACAGGTGCGTGTTCCGCTATTCCAATGTCAGATTGCGGGAGACAGCCCGTGCTAACGAGTTCCCGACCTTCGGTCGAGACTGAGACTACTCGTCCCTAACCCATCGCTTCCGTCGCGCTCCAACGCATCCACCGTGATCACTTCGTATGCTGGGAGGACTACCCGCCAATGTCCGTCCCCGCCACTCCAAGCGAACCACGGCCGGTCTGCTCTGCCCTGCGGAGAATTGCCTATATTGCAGCCTGCCTGCTCGCGCTTGGGCTCGATTCGGCCGGTCAACAGCCTGCTGACGCCGGATCGGATGTCTTCATCAACAACTGCGTGCTGTGCCACGCAGGTGATGGCAAGGGCACCAACCGCGGGCCCAGCATCCTCGAGTTCGTCAGAGCCCGCGAACCAAGCGAGGTGGCGCAGTTCCTGCGCGTCGGAGTCCCCAACAAGGGAATGCCAGCGTTCGCGCTTCCCGACGAGCAACTCGACCGATTGGTCCGATTTCTCGCCACGCTGCCGCCGGCCGAAGACGCGCCGAGCGATAGCTTGGAAGAGCAGTTCGAACTCTCCGACGGCACGATACTGCGCGGCGAGTTGCTCAACGAAAGCGGGTTCGACGCTCAGGTTCGCACCCCTGATGGGCGGATTCACCTGTTGCGACGCAAGGGTGAGGAATACGTGCCCACTGCGATCGAACCGAACGTCGATTGGCCGACGTATCACGGGAGCAACACCGCCAATCGCCATAGCTCGCTGAACCAGATCGACCGTGCCAATGTCAGCCGTCTGGCCGCGGAGTGGTTCTTTCCCGTGCCCGATCAGCGCATGATCGAGGGCACGCCAGTCGTGATCGATGGCGTGATGTACGTCACCGGAGTGAATCAAGTCTTCGCCTTGGACGCAGCGACCGGTCGACAAATCTGGGAGTACAAGCAACCCCGTAACACGGGTTTGGTGGGGGACGCCGCCATCGGCCTAAACCGCGGCGTGGCGATCCGCGGCGACCTACTCTTCACCGTGACTGACCACGCCCACGCCATCGCTCTCAACCGCTGGACAGGGGAACTCGCCTGGGACGTCGAGATGGCCGACTCCCATGACCACTATGGAGCGATTGCGGCGCCACTGGCAGTAGGAGAGTTGGTGTTCTTCGGCATCTCCGGGGGTGACACCGGCCTGCGGGGCTTCCTAGACGCCTACTATGCCGCAACAGGAGAACGGGCCTGGCGCTTCTGGACCATCCCCGCGCCCGGGGAGCCGGGGTCCGAGACATGGGGCGATCCCGAGGTGCTCGAGAGGGGCTGCGGGGCCACCTGGCTTACCGGCAGCTACGATCCCGAACTCAACGTCCTGTATTGGCCGACAGGCAACCCTTGCCCGGACCTTAATGGCGACCGCAGGCCCGGCGACAACTTGTACACGAATTCAGTGCTAGCCCTGACACCGGAGACGGGGGAACTTCTGTGGTACTTCCAGTTCACACCCCACGACACGCACGATTGGGACGCTCAAGAGCCATTGCTGCTGATTGACGAGGAATTCCGGGGCGAGCCCCGCAAGCTACTTGTGCAGGCCAACCGCAACGGCTTCCTATACGTTCTGGATCGCGTCACGGGAGAGTTTCTGCTGGGCGAGCCGTTTATCGAGCAGACATGGGCCGAGGGCTTGGACGAGAACGGTCGCCCAATCGTCCTTCCGGGGAGTGACCCCACGGTGGAGGGCAGCGCGGTCTGTCCGGCGATTCGCGGTGCTACCAACTGGTGGGCGTCAGCATACAGCCCGGTAACGAAGCTGTTCTACATGATGGTCCATGAGTCCTGCATGCTCTATATCAAGGGCGACACGCCGTGGCAACGCGGGCAGTCGTGGCTGGGCGGGACGTTCCGGCTGGCGGATGGTTCGCCCAACCAGCGGCATATTCGAGCGCTGGACATTCAGACTGGCGAGACGGTCTGGAACTATCCTCAGACGGGGGCCTCTACAACCTATTCAGGCGTCCTGTCCACCGCAGGCGGCTTGGTGTTCTTCGGGGAAGACAGCGGCGCTTTCGCCGCCTTAGACGCCGAGACCGGTGAACCGCTCTGGCACTTCCAAGCCAATCAGGACTGGAAGGCATCGCCCATGACCTTCATGGTCGGCGGCAGGCAGTTTGTCTCAATCGCTTCCGGGATGGGGTTCTGGGCGTTCGCGCTGCCTTGAGGAACAGGCACGCAGAGTTCACTGACGTTCATGGCCGTGCAGATACTACTGTAAGTGCCTTTTTAGTAATCATTTATGATTCGTGAAGCCGCACCTGTACGGGCCGGGACATCTCGGGAAATCCGGCAGTTTCCCGCATACAATACCGGAACGGGTACTGTAAGCTGAACCGCGCCCCAACCCCGCAGAACCAAGCCCCGAGGCCCCCACCCTACAAGGCCCACTCGGCCGCCTTCGTCCCGTCCGCGCCGGTTCGGTGGCGCTCCCGTCCCGACGCGACAGTTCGACGGAGGGAAGGTCGAGGACGCGGTGCTTCGGCACGCCGCAGGCATCCCGAGTTGGGAGCTTGCCGAGTGCTGGCGCTATCATGAGTGGCCCAGAGCGAACGGCGGCAGGCGTCCCTCTGCCCTCGCACGACGCCGGCATCCTGGAGCTGTTCCGGCAGGCATGGGGCTCGCCGCTGCGCCGCGTGCCGGAGGGCGACGTGCTCGCCGGCATCGACCTTGAGGAGTGAAATCTATGCATCACGCCTACCTGCTGATTGCGATCGCGTCGGAAGTCGCCGCCACCACCGCGCTCAAGTCGGCCGAGGGGTTCACGCGGCTGGGCCCCAGCGTCATCGTGGCGGCCGGTTACGGCTTGGCCTTCTATTTCCTCTCGCTCTCCCTGGAGCGTTTCCCGGTGGGCATCGCGTACGCGATCTGGGCGGGACTGGGCATCGTCCTGATCGCGCTGCTGGGGTTGCTGGTCCACGGCGAGAAGCTGGATGTACCCGCTGTCGTGGGCATGGGCCTGATCGTTGCCGGCGTCGCCGTGATCAACCTCTGGTCGAAGATGCAGGTGCACTGAGGCGCCTCGGACATGACGCCGGGTGGACGCCCTGACCCGCGCTGAACTCGATCCTGCTTCCCGGTCGAGACGGCGGACGACGAATACCCCAGTTGACGGGTGACGCATCGTTCACGCCAGCTTTGCGCGGGTTACGGCTGGCCTCTACGTCGCCGAACTTGCGCACAGCACACCCGTGACTCAAGTTGCCATCTCGCGACCGGCAGTTTCTCGTGCTCGACTGCCGGGCTGCCAAATGGTATCCTGCTTGAAAGTAACGGAAAGAAGGAGGATCCCCGAATGACATTCGTGCTCCGTGGTACAGCGCTCTCGATTACGTCAAACGACATTCTCAGAGCTACGCGGGACGCGTCGCCGACCCCAATCGATGGGCGGAACAAGTACTTCCTCGAACTCCACGGGCGGCGTTTCCCGATCAAGCAAGTTGTTCGGCTAGTCACCGGCTTGCCGTCAATAGGCTTTACAGCACAAGACGCGCATCGGATTCTCACGCGACTAGGCTTCGACATCTTCGAGGGCCGAGTACGCTCGCCAGACAGCGCCGGAACACCGAGACACGCGAGTAGCGATCCCGCGTCCTTCGTCGACCCGGGAGCCACGAACCAAGACGACGGCGAAGTGCGCAGACTGCTAGTGGTGTTCCAGACCGATGAGGACGGCTGGGAGGTGGCGAGTTGTCCAGCGCTGCCTGGGTGCCACAGTCAGGGACGGACGAGGGAAGAGGCGCTCGACAACGTGCGGGAAGCGATCAGAGGCTATCTGGCGAGTCTGCGAGAGCACGACGCCGCTCTACCCCCGTCGTCTGAGTATCAGATCGTCGAGGTGCGAGCGTAAACCGCGGTGCGGCTACCTGTTCTCTCGGGAGACGACTTCGCGACGATAGTCGCGCGGATCGGATTCTCCCTCGACCGAACGGAAGGTAGCCATATGATCCTGATTGGGCCAACTGGCAGGCGACTCTCGGTACCAAGACACCGCGAACTGGGTCGGGGGCTTCTCAGAGCACTGATCCGCGACGCTGGCTTGACCCGAGACGAGTTTCTCAGGCTGGTGGGTCGGAGGTAACGGTTACGAGTTTCGGCGACGGCTGTAGTCATCCCGAAGAATACTGTTCGGAAAGTGAGGACTAGCGAAAGAGTCAGAGAGAGTGCCTGTCGCAGGCGCCATCCAGAGAGGACTGTAAGCGGTAGATCTGTTCCTGTGAATAAGTTGCGCGTGCGCTTTCGCTCAACTTGCCGACATGAGGCAGGACTCGGCCCTATCACCGGGGCCCCGGGTCATGACTTCCCTTTCCCGTACCCCTTGAGTTCGGCGTCCATGCGCGCGACGGTCTCGCTGTCCCCAGTTGCCTTGGCAGCCTTGCGCAACCCCTTCAGAGACAGGGCGCGCCGCGGCGCGCGATCTAGAGAGGTCTGATACGCTTGGGCCGCCTCTCCGGGCCGGTCCAAGCCGAGCAACGCGTCGCCAAGCAGCTCGAACGCGGGCTTGGCGGGAAACGGCGGGCCGTACCCGAAGGCAGTCCCTTCCTCCATGGCGGCCGCCTCGCGGAGCTTCTCCACGGCGGCCTTCGGTTTCTTCTCAAGCAAGAGCAAACCTTCAAGTTCCAACACCACGATCGGCAGCGAGCGGGATCGATCAGAGTGCTTGGCGGAATAGTCGCGCAGCCTGGCAAGCCAGCGCTCGGCAACCTCGGTGTCACCGGTCTTGACAGCCCGCATGCCCTCAGCCAAGGCGTTAGAGCCCCACGCCCGGGCATCGATGCCCTCCGCATCGACTGGCATCAAATCCAAGTCCCACTGCTCGGTATCGATCAAGAACTGCGAGCGCATGTAGGCGTGATGGCCGCGGGCCAGCCGAGTGCCCGAAACCTTCGCATCGTGCTCGACCACGGCCAGCCGCTGGCGCGCTTCGTCGAAGCGGCCCATCTGCAGGTAGCCGTACTGCATCCACCACAGCGCGTGGTAGCCGCGATCATCGCTGCCAAGGCCCAAGCGCTTGACCCTGGCCTCGGACGACTCCCAAGAGTCGATGTTCGACGAAACGCACTCCTCCCACATGCCTAGCGCCAAGAAGATGTGGGTTGGCATGTGCTGCGCGTGCGGCGCGGACGAAGCCACCTTGGAGTACCGGCGGGCGTACCGAAGACCCAGCGGGGCGTGGACTGGATCGTCGAAGGAGTGAATCAGGTAGTGCAGAGCGCCCGGGTGGTCCGGGTTCTCGAGATAGACATCCTCGGCAATCGCCGCGATCCGCATGTAGGTCCAGGTGTCCCGCGTCCTGCCTGTCGTTCCGAACAGGGACACAGCATAGAAGCTGGCTGCCTCGCGGTCCTCTGGATGCGCTCGATACAGCTGCTCCATGGCATTCGAGTACCGCTGCCAGCGATCTTCCTTTTCGCCTTCCCCGAACACAATACGAGCCGCGTCGATATAGCCCCGCTCGCGCTCCGTCAGCCGCTTCGCCTCGGCAACGCCAGCAAGCGCGGCCCGCCCCTTGGCCAAGTCCTCGCGGCCCCAGACCGGACGGTAATGCGACAGAGCCTCTCCCCAATAGGCCATCCCGAAACTCGGGTCCGTTTCGTGCGCCCGCTGGAAGGCAGCAGCCGCGTCGTCGTACTCGAAGTTGTGCATCAGCAGCACACCGGTCAGGAAATGATCTTGCGCCTCGGCGCTTCCGCTGTTGGGAAACTCGATCACGCCGAGCCGCTGGTCAGCAGCTAGCGGCATGGCAAGGGCGAACAATGTGGCGATTAGGACTCTCACGGTCATTTAGCCTAGCAATCCGAGCCTTGATTTGGAGCGCGGAGTACACAAACCGTTCTAGCCACACGGATCGCAGGCGGAATGCGCGCGCTCTGGCCGCGCCTCCGCGATCCGGTGCGAAGATGCCGGCCCAGGGGTGAGTTGGGACAGGCGATGCGATTGGTCCGAACCGACCCTAGTCGAACGCACCCGACTCGCGGCACCCAGAAGGGCGAACAGTCTTGTATCGTTGTAGGGCACCATGGCACTCCTTCGTTCACGACGATTCCACCTCTTGACTGCCTTCGTTGCGCTTGTGGCGGCCGGACTGGTGGTCACCACCGCCCTGCCGCAGCAACGCTACCGCGGAAACCGGTTTGCCCAAGCCGAGCAGGCGGCGCTTGCCCAAGAATTCATTGGCACGACCACGAACGGCAAGGTGGAGCCAGGGCTCTTCTCCGTCCGCTCGACCGGAATCTCCACCAAGCCCGTCTTGGACGCCGCCCGAGCGTTCCTGACGGTCCTGACTGACGAGCAGCGCGGCAAGGCGCAATTCCCGGTCGATGACTCGGAGTGGCGCCGCTGGGCAAACCAGCACTCCCTGCCCCGGCAGGGGGTGTCGTTCACGGAGTTGGACGAGCGGCAACGCGAAGCTGCCTACGCCCTGATGAACGCCGGGCTGAGCGCGAAGGGCTTCCAACGAAGCCGCGACATCATGCGCTTGAACTACACGCTGGGCGAGATCACCTCCAACTTCGAAGAACTGGACGAGTGGTTCTATTACTTCACGTTCATGGGCGAGCCGTCCGCGGACAAACCGTGGGGCTGGCAGCTTGACGGCCACCACCTGATCGTCAACTACTTCGTGCTGGGCGACCAAGTCGTGATGACGCCGACCTTCATGGGCTCTGAGCCGGTAATCGCCGACTCCGGCAAGTACAAGGGCGTGTCGGTGATGCAGGAGGAACAGCGACGGGGGCTTGAACTCGTGCACTCGCTCACCGACGAGCAGCGGGCCAAGGCGGTGCTCGCCACCACCAAGACCGGCAACAACGCAGCGGCCGAGGCGTTCAGCGACAACGTTGTTCTGGACTACGCCGGGCTGCGGGCCAGCCAGCTCAATTCGGAACAGCGCGAACTGCTTCTCGCTCTGGTGCGGGAATATGTCGGAAACATGTCCGACGGTCATGCCAAGGTCAAGATGGCCGAGGTGGAGCGGCACCTAGGCCAGACCTATTTCGCCTGGATCGGCGAATTCGGCCCGGAGAGCACCTTCTACTACCGTGTCCACAGCCCGGTCATCCTGATCGAGTTCGACCACCAGCGCCCGATCTTCCTGCGCCACCTGCCGCGCCGGCCTACCCGGCAGCACATCCACTCGGTGACACGCACGCCCAACGGGAACGACTACGGCAAGGATCTGCTGCGACAGCACTACGAGCAGAGCCACAAGGCAGAGCTCGATGCGACGCGGGCCGCGCTCGGGCAGGTCAGCGCAGACTGAGCGCGCATCGCGCCGGTTCAGGAGTCGTGGGCGACTCGCCCAATCACGGGGCGATCGAACGAAATGCTCTTGATCAGCGCATAGACGGAGCTGCCCGCCTCCAATCCCAGGTCTTGCAGGGCGTCTCGCGTGATTCTCGCGCGCAGTTTCCCGCCGCCGACATCCACCAAGACCTCGGCAAACGCCGTGTCTGGGTCCTGCGCCGTATCCAATACCGTGCCCGCGAGGATGTTGCGCACACTGATGGCGGAAGGCTTGGCCACGGCCAAGGCGACATCGCGGGCGCGGATGCGCAAGCGGACGTATTCTCCAACAGCTAGGTCAATACCGGGAATCACGATTCGCTGGCCGTGATGGTCCAGCCTGGTCATGCGGAACTCGGCGTCGTGACCAGACACCCGCGCCTCCAGAATCACGCCGGCTTCAAACTCCCCGTCACCGGGATCCAAGTCCAAGCGCTCCAGAATCTCCTGAACCGAACCTTCGCAGACCTTGCGCCCAGCCGACAGCACGATCATCGAGTCAGCAAGCCGGGCGACCTCGCGCAGATCGTGGCTGACATATAGAACTGGCACGGCCAGCTTCTCGTGCAGCGTCTCGATGTACGGCAGGATCTCTTCCTTGGCAACTTGATCCAAGCCTGCCAGCGGCTCGTCCATCAGCAGCAGCCGAGGCCGAGCTAGCAAGGCCCGGGCCAAGGCAACCCGCTGCCGCTCCCCGCCCGACAGAGCGGATGGCGAGCGATCTAGCAACGAAGCGAGTCCCATTAACTCCACGACCTCGCTGAAATCCACGACCGGATGCGCTCCGGCCCGAGAAGACCGCAGCCAGCCATACCTCAAGTTGTCGCGTACAGAGAGGTGCTGAAAGAGGCTGGGCTCTTGGAACACATAACCCAAGGAACGCTGGTGGGGGCGGAGAAAGATGTCGGACGCATCGTCTTGCCAGGTCTGCCCAGACACGCTAAGCCGTCCCGGCACTCTCCGCAGGCCAGCCAAGCAGCGCAGGATGGTGGTCTTGCCGCAGCCCGAGGGCCCGAACAACGCTGTGATGCCTCGCAGCGGTGCCGCGAACTCGACATCCAAGCGAAAGGCGCCGAGTTGCCCTCGGAAGGCCGCCTCGATGGAATCTTGGTTCGGCACTACGCGCCCCCGCTTCCCGTCCTCTTCTGCAGGACCATCATCGAGAGGATCACCGCAAATGAGAACGCAAGCATGCCGCCGGCCAATAGGTGGGCTTCGGTCCACCGCAGGGTCTCGACCAGCTCGTAGACGGCGATCGAGAGCACCTTGGTCTCGCCCGGGATGTTGCCTCCGATCATCAAGACCACGCCGAATTCCCCGACCGTGTGGGCAAAGCCCAGTACCGCTCCGGTGATGAAGCCCGGCCGTGCGAGCGGAACGGCCACGGACCAGAACGCATCCCAAGGCGTGGCGCCTAGCGTTGCCGCCACTTCCAGCGGCCTGTCTCCAAACGATTCGAAACTGTTGCGAATGGGCTGCACGACAAAGGGCAGCGAGTAGATCACCGAGCCGATTACGATCCCGAAGAACGAGAACGCGAGCGTGCGCGCGCCGGCCAGCCCGGCCAACCAGCCCCCCGGTCCGGATGGGCCCAGCGCGATCAGCAAGTAAAAGCCCAAGACCGTCGGAGGCAGGACTAGCGGCAGCGCGACGACAGCAGCGATCGCTTCTTTCCAGCGGGCTCTCGACCGCGCCAGCCACCAAGCAGCCGGGGTGCCGATCAACAGCAGCAGGACAGTCGAACAAGTGGCCAGCTTGAGCGTCAGCCAAATCGGCGTCAAAAGGCTGTTCGGATCGGTCAAGCTGCTCACCTCGCCAAGCCATAGCCGAATCGCGCTCGCACGGCGTCGGCTTGAGGACCTCGCAAGAATTCCAAGAATGCCCGGGCGGCCTCGTTGGCGATGCCGTGGCGCAGCAAGACCGCATCCTGGAGGATCGGCTCGTGCAGGCGCTCAGGCACGACCCAGCGCGAGCCCTTGTCGTGCAGGACAACCTGAGACAGGGCGACCAAGCCTAGATCGGCATTGGCGCTATGCACGAACTGGTACGCTTGCGCCACGCTCTGTCCACGCACGACCCTGCCCCGGATACGGTCATGCACGGCGAGCGCGCGCAGCACCTGAATCGCAGCTAAGCCGTACGGCGCGATGGCCGGCTCTGCGATCGCCAATCTTTCGAAACCCGCGCCGGTCAGCGTTTCAGAACCGGTAACCAGGGAAGTGTCCATGCTGAACAGAACGAGCCGGCCCGAGGCGTAGGTCTGCCTGCTTCCCTCAACGGCGAGACCTTCCGCTAGGGCGCGTTCGACCCTAGCTCGGTCGGCCGCGAGAAAGACATCGTATGGGGCCCCCTGCGCGATCTGAGCATAGAGCTGTCCTGTGGGTCCGAAGCTAAACACCGCCCGGTGACCGGTCGCCTCTCCGAATGCTCGGCCGATCTCAGCGCAGGCATCGCGGAAATTGGCTGCTACCGCCACCCGCGTCTCGGCTGTGCGGGCAGACGCCGCTACACACAGCATCGCGCCGACTAGTGCCGCTATACGACCGCCGCGCGCGCATAGCATTGCCCAAACCATCGGTGAACGCGTCCTGCGAACGTGAGCAACCCAGTCTAAGCCATCGCTCCGGAATTGACCCCGTCTCGTCGGTGTTGTCCGATCTCAGCGTGTCCTGCAATGAACCGCGAGAATCATGCTAACGCCTCGATCCTCACCTTCCCGTTGTCGACCACATCCACGTTCAGGTTGTGATCCCTAAGCAGCCGCATTCCCACGAGCGGGTCGGTTTCAGCCTCGTCGACCTCCACGGTCCGGGCCTGCCCGTTCCACGTCAGCGTACCGATGTACACGTCGAAGACATGAAGGCTGCCATCTGCCAACAGGGCATGCCCGCGACTTAGCCAAGACAAGGCCAAGTGTTCGATCAATTCAACCGGGAGGGTCAAATGACCCGTGAAACCAGTATCGACGATGGCCTCTATGTCTTGTGCTTCTCCAGAATCGCTGTGGAGTTTCAGGCGGATGGTGACCTCAAGGTTCTCGTTCACCGTACCCTCGATCATGCTGCACTCCGCCCATGAGAGTGTCCAAACCGGTGAACTGCGCGGTGCCCGATACGCACCAGCCACGGCTGTGCGTCGGGACACCGTGCCAAGAGCTCGCCGGAAGCGGCAAGAGCGTCGTCTCCCATCTCGAACTCTCCAGTCTCGATGTCGATCGCCACGACCCTCCCGCTGTTCCCTTCCTCCACCTGCGGTCTTACCCGCTTCTCATAGATCTCCTGGCCACGTTGAGCGAACTCTTCCTTGCTGTAACGCGGCCGTCGAACTCCCATGATGTAACCCCTTTCTTGAACCTCAATCTCCCCCGGCTTTGGACCCTATGGCGCTGTGGCCTCAACCGTTCACATGTCGTTCATTACGTGTCGGGTTGCGACTGACGAACCTCCATAATTGCCGAAGCGAAGATCATGAATGCGGACGATTCTTCGTTCCTTGCGAGCAGATGGCCAAGCAGGTCGCGCACCCGCACAAGGCGTGGCCTCGCGCCGGCGCGATCAAACGCTACACAGAGCTAGCATCGATTCCGCAACTGCAGGCTTGCGGCACTCATTATCACGTATTCCTGCGCCACCAGTGCCAGCTCGCCCCTTTACACGTTGCGAACGTTCAGCACCCTATGCAAGAGAATATCCCTGTGAGCTCGGTGTAGATCGTAGTGCCGAACAACCCAGCAGCCGAGCAAACTAGCGCCCCCGGCGGAACGCGCCCGACAAGCCATCGGCCCGCCCATGTAGCCGGCCGGGTTCGTCTGTTCTTGTTGCCGATCCTCCTCGCCTGCCTCTTGCCCTGCATTCTGACCGCAGACTTGCGGTTTCGCGACGTAACTGGCGAGTCCGGGATCTCGTTCCATCACGTCGCGTCGAAGCAGCCTCCGAAATATCTCGTCGAGGCGATGGGTGCCGGAGTCGCGCTGATCGACTACGACGGAGATGGCCTATGGGACCTCTACTTCGTCAATGGTGCCGACCTATCGAACGTGAGCGATGTCAATGGCCCCGCGAAGGTTGCCGAGCGTTTCTGGAACCGCCTCTACAAGAATCTGGGAGATTGGCGGTTCGAAGATGTGACCGAATCGGCGGGAGTGGCCGGCCGCGGCTACGGGATGGGCGCAGCCGTGGCCGACTACGACGGCGACGGAGACTCGGATCTGTTCGTAACGAACTTCGGCCCGGACGTCCTCTACCGGAACGATGGCAGCGGCAAGTTTACAGAGGTGGCCGCAGCGGCAGGTGTTGCAGGCGAAGGCTGGTCGGCCGGCGCGGCCTTCGGCGATTTCGACAACGACGGTCGCTTGGACCTTTTCGTGGCGCAGTACCTCGACTGGAGCTTTGAAACCAGCAAGCCCTGCGGGGAAGGTCGGCCGGACCGACTCTCGTATTGCCATCCCCGGGAATTCGGCCCCGTCGCGCACAAGGTTTACCGCAACCTGGGCGACGGGCGATTCGAGGATGCCTCGGCCCGGATGGGCGTTGCGGACCACCCCGGCAAGGGCCTTGGCGTCGCTCTGAATGACTTCGATGGTGACGGCTGGGTCGATGTCTTCGTCGCGAACGATTCGTACCCGCAGCAGCTCTTTCTCAACCAGCGCGGGGCGAGATTCGAGGAGGCGGCGATCCCGCTCGGCACTGCATACGATGCTGAGGGGCGTGACTACGCCGGCATGGGCGTGGTCTGGCGAGACTTTGATGGCGACCTGCGGCCGGATCTGCTCGTGAATGCCCTGGGCCGACAGGGATACTGGCTTTACCGCCATCTGGGCGAACGCTTCGAACCAGTGTCCGAACTGAGCGGGATCGCTTCGCTCTCGGAGCTGCGGTCCGGCTGGGGCATGGGACTCGTCGACTTCGACAACGACGGCTGGCGAGACCTGCTCGTGGGGCAAGGCCATGTGATGGACGACATCGAGCGCTCGGACGAGGCCCTCGCGCACGAGGAACCGATACTGCTCGCGCGCAACCTGTTCGGGAGATTCTTCGACACTTCCTCAAAGGCTGGCCCTGCCTTCGAACGACGCCTGGCCGCCAGAGGGGCAGCTTTCGGCGACCTGGATGGAGATGGCAGGGTAGATGCGGTGGTCAACGTCAACGACGGCGAGGCGTTGATCCTTCGCAATCAATCAGACGCAGGTCAAAGCATCACGATCCGGCTCGAAGGAGCAGGCTCGAATCGCGATGCAATCGGGGCGTCGGTTCGTGTACGGACAGAGGACGGGAGGGAGCAACGTGGGTTTCGCACGAGCGCAGGGAGCTATCTCTCGTCGAATGCGGACGATCTCCACTTCGGTCTCGGCGAGAGCGGTCGGGCCGAGCGCGTGCACGTGTCGTGGCCGGACGGATCCACTCAGGCAATCTCCGGGCAAGAAGGCGGTTTGATCGTTATCCGGCAACTCGCAGCCGATGGCAAGGAACCGCGCTGACAGCGCGACGCGACTGGCAAAGCCGGTCTACTCGGATAGCGTAGCCCTGCCCCTCGCCAGATTGCGCAACATCGATTCCATTGCGCAGCTTTAACTTGCGCAAGTGGCTCTTTGTTGCACAAGGCTCAGCGTCAAGGCAGCGTAGACCTCTGACGGAATCACCTCACACAGCCCAGTCAGCGTTGCATTGGCTGCCCCCAACACAGCACCGCCCGACCTGCGGAGGACTTCCCCAGGGCGTTTGGATTCCGGTGTGCCTACCGCGGACCGTAGATTCCGGGGAAAGGGCATCGCTTGCAGCGACCTGCCCCATGAGCCAGAAGGGCGCAAACTAGAGCGTCATAGTCAAGCGGACTGATCCGCCTGCCTAGGCTACTCGGGCACTTCCCACCATTCTTGTAAGCTCGCGTGCAAGGCTTCCACCAGCTCCGGCCGCTCTTCCGCCAAGTCCGCCGTCTCTAACGGATCCTCGGCCAAGTCATACAGTTCGGGATCGAATCGCATCCAATCAGCTATCGTCCCGCGGATCATCAGCGTCACGTCCTGATTGGGCACGTACGGAAGTATGAGCTTCCAACCGTCCTCGCGCACCACGCTGCGGTACTTGAGGTTTGCGACCGGGCTCGCGATGTCCACCGCCGTGTGGGCAAACGTCGCCCCGAAAACACGGTCGCGCCCGGATCGCGCCGCTTCGTTCAACAGATCCACTCCCGACAGATTCTCCGGTGGCTCTACGCCCGCCGCCGCAAGCACGGTCGGCACGATGTCGACGCTGCTGGCCAGAGTGGTGTCGTCGCGGCCCGGAGCGACCCTGCCCGGCCAGCGAATCATGATCGGTGTCCTCACACCCATGTCATAAGGAGACATCTTGGCCCGCATCTTCGGCTGTTCGGTCCTGTCTTCGGCAGAGATCCAGCCGTTGTCAGCCAAGTAGATGACGAGCGTGTTCTCGGACAGTCCGCTCTCGTCGAGATAGTCACACAGCTCACCAACGGTCTCGTCGAGCCATTCCACCATGGCGTAGTATTTCGCTACCGTTTCGGCTCGGTCCGGGGACCGGTACTTGGCCAGCAAGCGTTCCGGAGGGTCGTGCGGCGTGTGGGGCAGGAACGGCGCGTACCACAGGAAGAATGGCGGAGGACTGGAACTGCCACCCTCCGCCAGTTGCCCCCGCCCGCTGACGAAATCGAAGATGGGGTCCAAGCCCTCCCGGCCAATCACAAGACCCTCATCTCCGTGCCTGCCCCTGCGGGTCACATCCCCGTGGGTCATCGCGGCAGTGAAGCCGTGATCGAGCGGATTGCCTTCCCACCACTTGCCAGATTGGTGGCTGACATACCCGGATCGCGCCAAGAGTTCCATCACGTTCGCGTTTCGGGCAAACACCTGCTCCATGGCGGCTCGGGTTTCGGGGTTCCGAGCGCCCTCCGGCCATTTGCCCGGCGGGTCGTTGCCGGTAATGCCGTGCTCGTGCGGATACAGGCCCGTGGCGATCGTGGCCAGGCTCGGGCGACACAGCGGCGACGGAAGGTACCCCCGCGTATAGACCATCGACTGTGACGCCAGACGATCAAGGGCGGGCGTTCGGACCGTGTCGTGGCCCATGAACCCGTAGTCGGTCCATCCGTGGTCATCCGAGATGATCAGAACGACATTTGGCGGCATCGGTTGCGAAGGAACCGCGCCGCAACTCAGCCACGCGGCTGCAACGCATGCCGCCAAGACTTGCGATCGAGTGCGCAGGGACATGGGATAAATCCACCTCAGGCCGGCTTGATGTGGCGCCAGCTAGTAACCCTTTTGCTTGTCCACGACGTTATAGAGCCGCTGCCCTTCCGCGAACCGCTTGATATTGGACTTGACGATGCCCAGCATGCGCCCGCGATCCATGTCCGAGCGTCCGGCGATGTGCGGCGTGATGATGACGTTGTCCATCTTCCACAGGGCATGGCCCTTCGGCAGCGGCTCGGGGTCCGTGACGTCCACCCCCGCGCCGGCAAGCTTCTTGGAATCCAGCGCCTTGACCAACGAGTTGAGGTCATAGGTGCCGCCACGACTCACGGCGATGAAGTACGCTCCCTGCTTCATGGCATCGAACTGACTGGGGCCGATCATCCTGTGGCTGGCTGGAGTGTGGGGAACTGCCATGAAGATCACGTCGGCGTCACCAATCACGCTGTCGAGCATGTCCGGCTTGACGATCTTGTCGACATACGGCAGATAGGCGATGTCCTCGGGATCGACGCCCACGACGCTCATCCCGTGCGCCCATGCCCTGATCGCGATCTGCAGGCCGATGCCCCCCATGCCGATGACCAAGGCATTCTTGCCGTTCAGTTCGACAAGGGTATAGGGCCTAGCCTGCCAGTTCTCGTCGGCCTGGCGTTGCATATAGGTCGGAAGGAAGCGCGTGTGGGCCAGCAGCATGGCCATGGCGTGATCGGCGATCTCAGGTCCCTGCACGATCTGGTTGTTTGTCAGCACGATGTCGCTGTTGGCCAGCGCGTCGGACCCAGACTTGTGCAGCACCTGCTCCACACCCGCGCTGAGGGTCTGCACCCAGCGCAGCTTCTCGCCTGCCTGCACAAGCTCGGGCGAGATGTTACCGATGTAAGCATCCGCATCGGCAATCTCGCCCATCGCGGTCTCAGAAGTGACGCGCACGAGCTTCACCTTGTCGGAGGCTGTCTGCCAGTCCGCAATCGTTTCCGGATTCTGCCCGGCCACGAGAATCTTGAGTTGCTGGGCTCCGCAAAGTGCGACGGAAAGCAACGCGAGGGCAACGAATCGAATCATGGGGGATCTCCTGTGGTCAAGATTGTACTGAACCGGGCGCGCCCTCACAGCTCAGCGCTGCCAACGGTGCGAGTTCGGCCAAGACCCTTTGCGGGCGCCCCTGGGAGCTTTCGAGCGCGACCGCTCGGACAACTATTCCGCAAGGCCGCGCGGGAATTTCTGCGCGCTCTTCGGAAGAACGTTCAAGCTTGGTATTCTCCAAGTCTCTTATGAGATTGTTGGCTCTCGCATTCCTCGTTGTGCTCCCACTTTCGTCCGAGCCGCTGCTGTGGTATTCCAGCCCGGCCGCAGAGTGGGTTGAAGCTCTTCCGGTCGGCAACGGACGGCTCGGGGGCATGGTGTTCGGCGTCACAGGGAACGAGCGCATCCAACTCAACGAAGACACCCTCTGGGCGGGCGCGCCGCAGGAACGCGATATCGCGGGAGCGTTCCGCCATCTCCCTGAGATCCGCAACATGCTCTTCGACGGCAAGTATGTCGAGGCCGAGCGCATGATCGAGGAAACGATCATGGGAGAGCGGATCTTCCCGAAGGGCTACCAGACCCTCGGAGATCTGTGGATTGATTCGGCCCACTCGCCGAGCCCGGCTAGCTATCGGCGAGAACTCGACCTGGAAACCGGCATCGCGCGGACCGATTGGACGGAGGGCGGTGTCCGGTACAGCCGAGAGGTGTTTTCGAGCGCGCCGCACGATGTCCTAGTCGTTCGCATCGAGGCAGACCAGCCGGGGGCGATCTCGACGACGGTGCGCCTAGACCGGCCGGTCGATGCCACGACAACGGCCGCAGGTAGCGAGCTTCTCATGCAGGGCCGGGCCAGCCACAAAGGGCAGCAGCTCGGGGTGCGTTTCGAAGCGCGGCTGAGAGCCGCCGCCGAGGGCGGCTCTGTGCGGGCCGACGGCAAGTTCTTGCGAATCAGCTCTGCCGATGCAGTCACTCTGATCCTCGCCGCCGCCACAGATTACCGAGGACACGAGCCGAGCAGCGAGACGACCGGACGGCTCAAGGCAGCGGCGGACGCCGGTTTCGCCGCACTCCGCGATGCGCATGTGGCGGATCACAGTGCGATTTTCAATCGCGTCGCGCTCGAACTGGGCGGGAAGGAGCAGCGCCAGAATCCCATCGATGGGCGCCTGCGGGCCGTCCGTGCGGGCGGGTCCGATCCAGACCTTCTGGCAACCTACTTTCAGTTCGGCCGCTACCTGCTGATGGGATCGTCGAGGCCGGGCACGATGCCCGCGAATCTGCAGGGCATTTGGAACGACAAGATCGCCCCTCCTTGGAACTCCGATTACCACATCAACATCAACATCCAGATGAACTACTGGCCGGCAGACGTGACGAATCTGTCCGAGATGCAAGAGCCCCTGTGGGACCTGCTCGACAACCTTCGCGTGCGAGGCCGAAAGACCGCGCGAGATCACTACGGCGCGCGCGGCTTCGTCGCTCACCATACGACCGATGCCTGGTGGTGGACGAGTCCGATCGGACGCGCTCAGTACGGCATGTGGCCAGCCGGCGCAGCTTGGACTTCGCGGCATCTTTGGGAGGCTTACCAGTTCAACCAAGACAAGGCCTTCCTGCGCGAGCGGGCCTATCCCGTGCTGAAGGAAGCCGCGGAGTTCTTCCTGGACTGGCTTGTCGAAGACCCCCGCACCGGAGAGCTCGTCAGCGGGCCGTCGACATCCCCGGAGAATATCTTTCTCACCAAGGACATGGAACGGGCCCGGATCACGATGGGCCCGGCGATGGACCAGCAGATCGTCTGGGATCTTTTCACCAATGTCCTCGGCGCTGCGGAGGAGCTCGGGATCTCCAACGACTTCACCGCCGAGGCCCGCGACAAGCTGGCCAACTTGGCCGGCCCGCAGATCGGAAGCGATGGTCGCCTGATGGAGTGGCGCGAGGAATTCGCGGAGGCGGAACCGGGGCACCGCCACATCTCGCACGCGTTCGGGCTCCATCCCGGAGAACAGTTCACGCTTCGCGGCACCCCGGCACTTGCCGGGGCTATCCGCAAGTCAATCGAGCACCGCCTTGCCAACGGCGGCGGCCACACTGGATGGAGCCGCGCCTGGCTGATCAACCTCTGGGCACGCCTGGAAGACGCAGAGAATGCCTACGAGAACCTGCAGGCCCTGCTCGCCAAGTCAACGCTCGACAACCTGTTCGACACCCATCCCCCGTTTCAGATCGACGGCAATTTCGGGGGCACTGCCGCTATCGCGGAAATGCTCTTGCAGTCGCACGGAGGGGAAATCCACCTGCTACCGGCGTTGCCGGCTGAATGGAGCCGCGGCTCGGTGACCGGGCTGAAGGCTCGTGGCGGATTCGAAGTCTCGATGTCGTGGATAGACGGCAAGCTGCGGCAAGCGGAGATATTGTCGAGGTTCGGCGAGCAGTGTCTCGTGCGTATCGCGGGCGCAACAGAGGTTCGGACGATAGCAACCAACCCTGGAGAGACCTACTCCGTAGCCGATCTGTCCCCGGCTGGGTCAATCTGAGGACCTGCGACGGAGGGCTTCGTGGCCCCAAGCTCGGCTGCGGGATCCAGTCGAGGGCAGCGCGGATTCTCAATCCGGACGGGCCATCGGGCATCACGGGAGTTGCATCGCGCAGATAGCGGAGCTTTGATGGCCGTCGTCACTGACTCGACCGATCGGTCCACTTGCTCAAGGAAGCGGTCCGGTGGTCGCTGAACGCGTGTAGGATCTCTGCCGGACTCGTGCTGTCGATCACGAGCCCGCGATGCGTCGAATGGACGAAGCGATCGCGCACGGCCCGGTCGAAGAACGCTAGCAGCGAGTCAAAATAGCCGTCAACATTCAGCAGTCCGATCGGCTTCCGGTGGAATCCAAGCTGTCCCCACGTGATGATCTCGCAGAGCTCTTCTACCGTGCCGAATCCTCCCGGCAGAGCAATGAAGGCATCCGAAAGGTCCGCCATGAGCGCCTTGCGTTCATGCATCGAACCTACGACATGCAGCTCCGTCAAACGATCGTGTGCCACTTCCTTCTCGGCAAGAGCCTTGGGGATGACCCCAACGACCTCGCCTTTCGATGCTAGGACAGTGTCTGCCAACACGCCCATCAGACCGACCGAAGCTCCTCCGTAGACAAGATCGATCCCTTGTTCGGCCAAGCATCTGCCGAGGGCCACGGCGGCGTCTGCATAAGTCCGACTCAGGCCGCTGCTAGAGCCGCAGAAGACGCAGATTCGCGCGGGCAGCGCCACGCTCCTATCGTACAGGCCACGCTCGACTTGGCTGGCATTGCGGGCTTGGGCGTCAACCCCTACGCTAAATCAGGGAGCGGCGCTCGTTCGTGGCACGCAGGGAGCCGCACCTAGGTAGCCTCTATCTGTGTACATGCGTGGATTTTCAAAGTTCGACCGGAGGGTCCGGCGCCTGGGCGCAGGAATCTCGCAGACTCCCGAGACCTGTCTAGTTCGGTGAGTCAGACGGGAATCGACTCAATGACAACCGCATCGATCTCCGAGCTGAAGGCGAATCTGTCGCGCTACCTCGATGAAGTTCGGCGCGGGGGTGAGGTCCAGATTCTCGACCGCGGGATGCCCGTCGCAAGACTTGTCCCTGCCGGTGCTGAGAATGATCCCAAGGCGCTCGAGAGCCAGGTCAGTCGAGGATTGATCAGGCCTGGCGAAGGCGACGCGGCCGCGGCTCTCAAGGAGCCTCCGTTGGAGCTTCCCGCGACTATCTTGGATGCGCTGCTCGAAGATCGGGACGACCGGCCGTGAGGTATTGGCACGCCTCGGCACTTGCGCCGCTCCTCGTGTCCGATGCAGGGAGCAACGCCCCGCTTGGGTGCCTAGAACAGGATGGGCAGATCGTTACTCGGCTGCGGACGCGAACTGAAGTGGGAGCTGCAATTCGGATATGTCCGGGACTCGCTCCGACGGTCAGACCCGATTCGTCCGCCCGCCCCTGCCTCGCGCGCTAGTCCGAGGACTTGCCGAGCCAGCGCACCCGGACAACAAGCTTGATCGGCGAGCGCCCAGACAGATCAAGGAAGTGGGGCGAGTCCACGTTGTTGTTGACGAACCGGTAGTTGGGCCGGTTGGTCACGTTGTCGACGCCGGGGCGCAATGCCCAGCGATGTCCCAGGAGCGACACCTCCCTCTCGACATGCACGTTCAGGCTGAAATGCCGGGGGAGCCGCCAGCTATTGACCCGGCCAACCTGCTTGCCGTTATCGTCATGCACGCTGAACGGAAGGCCGTCGCGCCATTCGCAGAGATAGACGAGCGACATCTTCTCGCCGAGCGGGAACGATGCCCACGAGACCAGCCGATGGGGGACGTCCCAGGCGAGGCGGCCCTCGGTGTCCGAGAACAGGATGGGGTCGTTTGTCTCGACCTCCAAGGCGGCGTTCGACCAGGATCTCGAATACGTGTAGCTGGCGAACCATCGCTCAGCGCCAAGCAGAGGCTTGGTCAGCGACACCTCCACGGAGTCGTACGAATCCCGCCTCGAGTTCTGAAGCTGGAAGCGGACGTCTTGGCCGCCTAAGCGCAGGCGGTCGTCGTCCGTGGCTAGGGCGACTGTCGGGACTTGGGCGTAGCCGTTGTTCAATCGCTTCCGAAGGTAGTTGACAGCTATGTCTGTCGCACCCGGAAGCCTCTGCTGCCAGCTGGCGCTGACATTCCGGGTGCTGGGAATGGTCAGCAGCCTCCGGTCCAGTTCAAAGAACCGGATGTCCGGAGGCCCCAGCGGCGTCTCTCCGTCAGGCGCGAAAGTCGTATAGATCGAGTGCTGGTCCCGATGCCGGGTGAATATCTGGAAAAAGGTCGTTGACGGAATCCAGGCGACGCCGGCCGAGAGCCTTGAGCCGTCCAGTCCCGGCGGCGCGAAGGCCAAGCTGAAGCGAGGTGTGACGGCTCCGCCAGCGACGATCCGGTCTCGGTCCATGCGAAGGCCCGCCTCGGCCACCAGTCGCGAGCGGATCGTCCAGCGGTCCTGCAGATAGGCACCGCTCTCAAGGTTCGACTCAGAGAACCGGCCGCTGCCCGCAAACGCCAGCCGGCTCGACCGGGTGTTGTCCACACGGTAGTACTCGATCGGGCTCCGGCTGATGTCCTGCGAGTACTCGCTGTGGCCGAGACTCAGCCCGGCCCTCAACTCGTGGGTCCCAAGCCACTTGCGGGAAGAGAGCAGGTTTGCCCGGAACTCGTCCCGGCTGGTGAGCAGGTGCATGTCGATGGGATAGTTCCCGGCCCTGCCGTCGGCGGTGATCTTGTAGGGCGCGTTCCCCTGGGGCACCCCGCGATAGGACGAGCGGTAGGCGGCGTACCCGAAGTCAAGGACGCTGACGGCAGACAGGGCGACTTGATCCTTCACGTTGAAGAAATGCCTCCGGGCCCGCTGGTCAAGCGTGGTCTCGATCGGGCTGAGCGGCGATAGGCCGGAGTTCGGCGCGCCAAAGTAGTCCGTCACCAGACCGGAACTAAGGGTCTGCCGACGGCTCACTTGGGCTTGCGCCCGGAAGCTGTTGTTGATCGACCAGTAGCGGTTGCGATCCTGCCCGCGGGGCAATTCCCGGATGAGATTCTCCTCGTAAAGCACGTCGAGGGCGTTGAAGAACCGGACACGATCGGAGGCCAGCGGGCCGGACAGGGTGTAGCGAGGCCGCCAGTCCCGGAACCGCAGTCCCCGGTTTAGCTCCACGCCTGGCACGAAGTTGGTGAAACGCTGGCCGAACTCGTCGCCGCCCATGCTGGAGTCGATCACCATGGCGCCGCCGGCACCCTTGCCCAGCGCCGCGGAGTACTGCGCCGACTGAAGGTCCATGGACTTCACAGCTTCGACGCCCAGGGTCATCTCAAGCTCCCCCGAGGCGGGGTCCGCGAGGTTGAAGCCGTCCAGCGACCAATTCGTCTCTCGCGCCGGGCTGCCGTTGAGGTGAAGGTCTCCGTACGCCGTCCTGACCACACCCGGGAGCACGGCCGCCACGCCCTGGATGCGCTGCTTGGTCGCGCGGGTCATGGGCAGCGCGTCGATCTCTTCTTCGACGAGTGCATGTGACACCGCGACTTCATCCTCTGGAGGCTGCTGCTCGGAGCGGACATCGACGACGGTCCCGGCGGCCCGCGCGCGAATCAGCTCGACATTGACCACGTTGTCGCCCTCGACTAGCTCGATCGGCTTGGCCTTGATCGGAAAGAACTCGGCGTGCGTGACCGTGAGGCGGTACTCCCCGGCGCGGCTCAAGTCGAAGCGGAACGAGCCGCGCTCGTCAGCCTGTGTATCGGCACGCTCGCCGAGGCCATCGACCGTTTCAATGACGACCCGCGCTTGCTGGATCGGATTCTCGCTTCGATCCAGGACCGATCCGCGGACCCTCACCTGAGCTCCGGCGGCGACCGCCGAGCAGGCGGCCAGGCTCATCGCTAGGGCCGCTCGGCGCACCGCCTGCCAGTCGATAGCTTGCATCCTGCACAATGTGCTGCGATCGGTCGAGGGCGTTGGTCGGGCACAAGGCCCCTTTCGCCCCATCGGTATGAGCCTAGTGGCAGGCTAGGCCAGCATCGCCTCGACCACGGTGCCGCCCACGTCAGTGAGTCGGAAGTCGCGTCCAGCATGCCGGTACGTCAATCGCTCGTGGTCGAGGCCCAGACAGTGCAGGACGGTCGCCTGCAGGTCGTGGACATGGACCGGATTGTCTTCCACTGTCAGGCCCAATTCGTCCGTGCGGCCAATCGTCTGGCCGCCCTTGATGCCGCCGCCCGCCATCCACACGCTGAACCCGTCGGCATGGTGATCCCGGCCGATGCTGGCCGGGTCGGAAGGATTTCGCCACTCCGCCAAGGACGTGCGCCCGAACTCCCCGGCCCAGATGACCAGCGTCTCGTCCAACAGGCCTCGCTGCTTGAGGTCCTTCACCAACGCTGCCACGGGCTTGTCCGTGACCCGACACTTCTGGCTCAAGCCCTTGTCCAAGTTCGAATGGTGGTCCCATTGCGCGTGCTGGTTCAGAACGAACCGCACGCCGCGCTCGATCAGGCGGCGCGCCAACAGGCAGGTCATGCCGTAGTCCCGCGTCTCGTCGGAATTCAGCCCGTACATTTGGCGCATGTGCTCCGGCTCGTCCGACACGTCGATCAGGCTCGGGGCAGACGCCTGCATGCGGAACGCCAATTCGTAGGACGCGATGCGTGCTGCGATCTCTTGGTCCCCGGTGCGCGCGAGCTGTTCGCGGTTGATTTCTCGGATTAAGTCCAGATCAGCTCGCTGCATGTCCGGCGTGATACCTGCTGGGTTGGACAAATGCAGAATCGGATCGCCCTCGCTGCGCAACAACACGCCTTGGTAATTCGACGGCAGGAAACCGTTTGTCCAATTGCCGGTGCTGCCCTGCGTCGAGCTGCCGGTCTTGAGGACAACGAATCCGGGCAGGTCGCGGGACTCGCTGCCCAACCCGTACGTGACCCACGAGCCCACCGTGGGCCTTCCCGGCAGCGGGCTGCCCGACATCAAGAGCGCCTGGCCGGGATGGTGGTTGACCGAGTCGCCACGCACCGATCGCACTAGGCAGATCTCGTCCGCAATGGTCGCCGTGTGCGGCAGCCACTCGGAGAGCTCGATGCCCGACTCGCCGGCAGGCTGGAACTGTCTGCGGCTCGCCAGCACCTTCGCCGTGGGCTGGATGAACGCCAGCTGCAACTGCTTGGCCAGCGATTCCGGCAGGGGCTGGCCGTTCCACTCGTGCAGCTTCGGCTTGGGGTCGAACAGGTCGATCTGGCTGGGCGCGCCAGCTTGGAACAGGAAGATCACGTTCTTCGCGCGCGGCGCGAAGTGCGGCTTGCGGGGCGCCAGCGCATCGTGCTCGGCAGTCCGGCCCTCGACTCCGAGCAAATGGGAAAGCGCGCCCAAGCCCAGTCCATACAGGGTGTTGTCGAGAAAGTCCCGGCGGGATCGGAACGAGTTGAACGGGTGTATGTTCATGGCCGCGTCACGAATTCGTCAAGGTTCATCAGGACTCTGCCAACACCGGTCCACGCGAGCAGCGCGGACTGGTCCAGCCCCTCGACCTCAGGCAGGTGCTGAAAACTCTCCGGTGCAGACATTCCGGCGGAGCGCTCTTCCAAGTATGCGCCGAAACGCTCCGCCTCGCCGGCGGTCGGCGCGCGGCCCAGCGCGAGGCGGAAGGCATAGCGCAGCCGTCCCGCGAAGGACGGGTCCGGGGCGTCGGCCAGCACTCGCACGGCGAGTGACTGCCAGGCTTCGGCGAACGTCGTGTCGTTGAGCAGGTTGAGCGCCTGCAGGGGAGTGTTGGATCGCTCGCGGCTGCAGGCAGGCTCGCGGAATTCCGGCGAATCGAAGTTCATCAGGAACGGAAACGGCTGCGTGCGCTGGAACTGGATGTACATGCCGCGCTTGTAGCGCTCGAACCCTGAACTGGGCTCCCAATCCGTCCCGCCCGCCTTGAAGCCGGTGGTGCCCGGAGGCATGGCCGGGCGGAAGCTCCGGCCACCCACGTCATGGTGCAGCAACCCGGCGGCGCCCAAGGCGCGGTCCCAGATCAGTTCGGCGGGCAGGCGCAACCTGACCTGCCGCCCTAGCAGCGCATTGGCGGGGTCGCGCTCGACCAGCTGCTGCGAGCCGCGCGAGGACTGCTGGTAGGTTTCCGAAGTGACGATCAGGCGATGCACGTGCCGAACATCCCAGCCCGAGCCGCGAAACTCGGAAGCGAGCCAGTCCAGCAGTCGCGGGTGGCTCGGACGTTCGCCTTGCGTTCCGAAATCCTCGGAAGTCGCCACCAAGCCCCGCCCGAAATATTCCTGCCAGATCCGATTGACAGCGACGCGCGCCGTCAGAGGGTTGTCGTCCGCGAACAGCCAGCGGGCCAGTTCGAGCCGCCCGGCGCCGGTCCCCGGCGATTCGGGCAGCACACCGGGCGTGCCCGGGCTGACTTTGATGCCGTGCCGGTCCCAGCTGCCGCGCACGCGCAAGAAGGTGGGCTGCCGCTCGCGACTCTCGTAGACGATGCGCGCTTCGCTGCGCTGCGGGTACGCCTGGTTCAGCTGCTTGAGCTTGCGACGCGCCTCGGGAAAACCCAGCTCCTTGCTCTTCTCCGCGCCGACGACCAGACTGTAGGCACCCAGGAAGTAATACGTCACCATGTTGGCCTGGCGCCAGGTCCGCCTGTCCGGCGGCACACGCACGATCTCTTGCCCGCCATCTGTGTTCAAGCCAAGTTCCTGCCACGCCAGGTCGTAGTCCAAGTACACGCCCGGGGATTCGCCGGCTTGGATGCAGCGCGCTTCCCAGTCGGCCTGCAGGGCGGGTACGTCGTACTCGTCCAAGATCGCTTGATGCTTGCGCCGGTACTCGTTGACCGTGCTCAGGTACGGGCCAAGCTCTCCCTGCACTGGAGCGTATATGCGGTCTTCCTCGAGGTTGTCGAAGAAAGCGAACAGTTCGTAGAACTCCCTCTGCGAAACGGGATCGTACTTGTGGTCGTGGCACTGGGCGCAGCCCACCGTTAGGCCGAGCCAGACCGTGCCGAAGGTGCTTGCCCGGTCCACGGTCTCTTCAAAGGCATACTGGGCAGGGTTCACGCCCCCCTCTCGATTGCGCAGGGTGTTGCGGTGGAAGCCAGTGGCGACGCGCTGCTCAACGGTCGCTCCGGGCAACAGGTCGCCGGCGATCTGCTCGATCGAGAAGCGGTCAAACCGCATGCCCGCATTGAGCGCGTTGACGACCCAGCGCCGATAGCGCCACGCATGCGGGCGGACATAATCCTTGGCATAGCCGTCCGAGTCGGCGTAGCGCACTTGGTCCAGCCAGTGCATGGCCTGCTTCTCGCCGAAGTGCTCCGAGGCCAGCAATCGCCCCACCACTCGCTCGTAGGCTTCCTCTCCTGGATCTTCTTTGAATGCGCTCTGCTCCTCGCGAGTCGGAGGGAGGCCGGTCAGATCCAGTGAGACGCGGGTCAACAGTGTGTCCCGGTCGGCCCGCGGTGCCGGCTCGAATCCCTCCGACCGCAGGCGCTCGCGCACGAAGTGGTCGATTGGGTTGCTCCCCGCCGGCGCGTCTGGCCGGACGATCGGCTGGAAGGCCCAGTGTCCCGACTCGTCCGGCGAGGAAGCGGCCGCGGCTGCATCGGTCCCGTCCGGCCACGGCGCCCCTTGATCGATCCAGGCGCGCAGCTTGCCGATCTCGGCCCGGCCGAGGGGTTCCCCGGTCGGAGGCATGACCACTTTCACCCGATATCCCGCCACGAGGTGGATCAGGCGGCTCTCGGCCGAGTTGCCGGGAATGATGGCCGGTCCTGAGTGGCCGCCGGCCAACGCATCCGCCTTGCGGTCCAAGCGCAGGCCGTTCATGGCATTTGCTGGCCCGTGGCAGGCAGTGCAACGCCCCTCGAACAGCGGGCGGATGTCTGCGTTGAAATCGACCGCGCCAGCCGCCGGCGGCGGCAGCTCGGCCCCGAGCGCCGCGAGAGGCAGCGCGAGCATGAGCGCCGCGCCGCGCCGCACGGCAGTGCGCGCTGGCCGTTGGATCTCCATGCTGGCTCTCATTGGGTACTGCGCCCGACCGCCGCGATCATCGCGACCCTCAGACCACAAGCTTACATGCCGGACGCCTTGATCAGCGCTTCCTGCACGACGATGTCCTCGTCAAACGAGACGTGCAGCGGCTCTTCGCCCCGCACGGCGCGGGCCAGAGCGGCCATGTCCCCGACATAGCGCCGGTAGGCGGGCAGCTCGACGCGGTGCGGCCCCTTCGGATAGGGGCCGGCGGCCTCCGCCAGATCGAACACCAACCGCGGGGCCTCGATCGGGCGCAGCGTGGCCACGCCGTTCGTGCCGTGCACCTCGAAGCTGCGGTAGCGGCTGCCGTTCGCGGCCAGAGCGGCTCCGGTCACGATTCCGAGAGCCCCGGAATACTCGAACACCGCCAGCGTGTTGTCCGCGAGAGTGTCGTCGAACTCGCCGTGCTTGTTGAGGTAGGGCGTGACCCTGTTGGGGCGACCAAGAAGGCGCACAAGCGGGTCGATGACGTGCGGGCCAAGTTCGAACATCTGGCCACCGCGGAACTGGGCCCAGGGGGCCCGGGCAGCGGGCGCGAGCGTCTTGTGGATCGCCGCTTGGACCAAGTGGATGTCGCCCAGCCACCCGCGCCGCGCGGCTTCAAGCATGCGATTGAGGCCGGGATGATATCGCCACATGTATCCCTGCTGCACCACCACGCCCTGGGACCTAGCCACGCCGAGGATGGTGCGCAGGGACTCGACATCCAGCGCGGGCGGCTTCTCGATGTGCAAGTGCTTGCCCGCCTGCACGACCCGCAGGCCGTCCCGGGCATGGTCGGCAACCGGGCCTTCGACAGCGACGACCTCAATCGACGGATCTCGCAAGAGCTGGTCCGGCTCGCGGATCGCCAGCCCTTGGGCTTCATACTTCCTCCGAACCTCGACGTCGTCGTCCCACAGCCCAGCGATCTCGAAATCGGGCGATTCTCCCGCGACGCGGATCTTGCCGGCCCCGTGGGAATGGCTGGCCCCGAGAAAACCGATGCGCACCGGCTTGGCCGATGCCGCCAGCGGCGCGGCCAGCCCGGCGGCGATGAACGAGCGACGGATCATGGGCCACGGCCTTTCCGCACTCATCGTACCGAGGGGCGCAGCCGCGCACAAGCACTCAGCGCCGATGCAGCCAAGGCCCGCCGTGTGGGAGGGCGGGCCTTGGCGAGTCTAGAAGACGAACTTCAAGCCCATTTGAATCAGGCGGGGCGGGCGGACACCGCTGACCAAGCCGAAGTTGCGGTTGGCGACGCTGCCGTTGGGATTTCTGAACTGCGCGTGATTAAAGGCGTTGAACATCTCCACGCGGAGCTGGAAATACTTGTCCTCGGTCACCGGGAAGTGCTTCTGAATGCCGATATCGAACTGGTTCAGGCCCGGTCCGCTGATCGGAGCTCGGGCCGAGTTGCCGAAGAAGCCCCGCTCCGTGTCCTGGAAGCAGCTCGTGTCGATGAATTGGAAGTCCTGCCGCAGGTTCGCGCCTGCCAGCTCGCCACTGCAAGTGCGGTTGGGACGGTGCCCGACGAACGGGCTGCCCGTGCGGTTGGGTACCGTGATGAAGATCGGCAAGCCATTGGAAAACGTCGCGATGGTCGTCAGCGTCCAGCCGCCCACGACATAGTCGGCTGCCCGCGCCATCGACGAGCCAAGCGCCCTGCCCCGCCCGAACGGGAGATCCCAAAAGGCGCTCAGCACCGCCCTGTGTTTGACGTTGAACGACGTCGGCCCCTTGTCCAGCGCCCGGTTGGTGGCGATCTGATTGTTGGTCGCGCCGCCGAGTTCCCAGCCATCGTAGAGCGCCTTGGAAAACGTGTATTCGGCGCGCAGGTCGATGCCGTGCGACATGCGGTGGTGATAGCGCGCGATCAGCGCGTTGTAGTTCGAGTTGGCGTTGAAGTCCGACTGCAGGATCGCCCGGTACTGCAGATACGGCCGTGTCGCCCGATCACAGCGCAGGTCCGCACCGACCATGCACTGGTTGAAGTCGTAGCGGTTCTGCTGGCGGTGGCCGCTGTTGCCCTGATACGTGAGCTCCAACAGATCGTTGTCGCCCAGAGTGCGCTGGACCGAGAAGTTCCATTGGTTCACGTAAGGCGTCCTGCCCTCTTCTTGGAGCGTGAAGGGCGTGATGCCAGCGGGCAGATTGCTGGCAAAATTCTCATCGATCGGCGGCAGCGGCGTGACCGGGAAGATGTTGACGCCGGGAATGAATTCCGGCATCAGCTTGCCCGTGTTGATGGCGTCGACGCTGTTGGTGAACGGCGGCCCGACCGCGGCGAATTGCAGCTCGATCAGCTGCATGTCCGAGAAGTACGTGCCGCCGCCGAGGCGCACAACTGTCTTGTCGTCGACCTGCCAAGCGAGCCCGAAGCGCGGAGCGATGTTGTCGCTGTCAGGCCGGATCACGCGCGGATCGACCTGCCCCAAGACCGCGAACTTCAGCAGGCCCGTGGCCGCGTCAAACCCGTGCGGGTAATCGGCCGCCCGTCCGCGCGGATTCGGAATCGTGTCCTTGAACCACGTCACGCCCCAATTCAGCGTGAGATTGCGCCTGATCTTCCATGTGTCTTGGATGTAGGGGCTGTATTGCGTGTGGCGATATTGGAGCATCGGCAGCCCGCGCGTGCTGCCGCGGTCGGGTGTTCCCAACAGGTAGTCGGCGAACGCGTTGCCCGAGTTGCGGCCGTCGGGCACCAAGTTCCCTGCGGCGTTGGTCGTGAGCTGCGCGGTGTAGACCCGGTTGTAGATCAAGCTGCCGTGAGCACCCGCGTTCGCGTTTTGCTGCCATGTCCTGCGGTACCGGATGGTAGCGCCGAAGCGGTACTGGTGGTTGCCGCTGATATAGCTGAACCCCGGATCGAACTGGTAGTTGTTGTCGATGTTGCCGAGGTCTCCATTAGAACGACCGAAGCCTGCGAAACCCTGGATGCGCTGTGCGAACACGCCTCGCGTGTCGAACGTGCCGGTGATGCCAAGCGGGGTGAGAATGTCGCCCACCTCGCGCGCCTCGTTGCTAAACAGGGCCTGGTTGCGCGAGACGCCAAGCCGGAACGTGCTCACGAGCTTGGGCGAAATCGTGTAGGTGTGCTGGGCCATCCACATCCACATCTGGTTCGGGTAGAAGGCGCCACTGAGCGGAAAGGCCCCGGGGCGCACGGCGGAGCTGTCGGACCAGATGTACTGCGTGAACAGAGTCTGCTTTTCGGTCAGCTGCGTGTCGATGCGCACGTTGAACTGGTCGTCCTCGACCGTGTTCCGCGGGTGGACGAAGAGATTGTTCGGGCGGGTGTGGAAGTCCGAGCCCGGCAGGTAGTACTGCAATAGATTCTCGGAGACAGAGTTGAAGCGCGAGCGCGGGACTTCCTGCTGCGGGAACGGATCACGAGTGCCCGCGGCCTCGTTAAGGGTGTTCGGATCATGAATGACGAACGGATCCGCGGAGAAGTCGCCGCCGAACATCGACTGCGGGGGTGTGAAGACACCGCGCGTGAACGCCACGCGCTCCCGCATCCCCTCGTAACCTGTCCGGAACCAGATCCTGTCCTGCTTGATCGGCCCGCCCACTGCGAACCCGAACTGGTTGCGCTTCAGCTCCTCCGGTTCGCGCGCGAAGTAGCTGCGGGCATCGAGCACGGTATTGCGCACAAACTCGAACGCCTCGCCGTGAATCTCATTCGACCCGCCTTTGGTGCTCACGTTGACCATGGCCGGATTCGGGCCCTGGTCGGGCATGAAGAAGCTCGACTGGACCTTGAATTGGTCGACGTTGGCCACCGACACGTTCACGGCCAGCTCTCCCCCGCGCGCGCCGCGCACTTGGATGCCGTTGATGGTGTAGCTGTTGTTGGCGGCCTTGACGCCACCAATGACCACGAAGCGGCCGGGATGTCCAATCTGGCCCGCGAACGAGGCGCGGCCCTCGGACGGCGCAGTGCCGCCAGCAAGGAGGGCCAATTGGAGGAAGTTGCGTCCGTTGAGGGGCAATTCTGTAACACGATCAGAATCCACTACCGTGCCGATCACGTTGGATTCGGTCTCCAACAGCACGGCGGTGGCCTCCACGGTAACGACGTCCGAAATCTGGCCGACGGCCAGCTCAACGTTGACGGCGGCTCGCTGGCCGACTTGAACCTCCAGATCCGATACTTCTTGGGTGGCGAAGCCTTCGCTCGAGACGCGGACGGTGTACACGCCCGGCGTGACGTCCGGGTAGGCGTAGTTGCCGGATTCGTTCGTCGAAACCTCCTGCTCGGAGCCACGCTCGACGTTGACGAGGACTACCGAGGCTCCCGGAATGACCGCGCCGCTCGAATCGGTCACGGTGCCCGCGACCGCAGCGCTTCCGGCAACGCCCTGGCCCCACAAGGCCGTGGCCAAGAACAGCGGAGCGAGCAACAGCGTGATCGCTAGGCGAGAATTTCGAATCATCGGACTTTACCTCTTGCCCACAGCGCCGCCGCAGATCTCACGCGTCGGCACATGTCGGCATTTGTCTGAATCGTGCGCCCGAATCTTAGCACGGACCCAGCGTGTCGGCGTCGCCCAAGTGCCAACTCCAGCCAAAGTGATGGAGCCGCAGGGGAGCAGTGCATGCGGTGGCCGGCACAAAGGGTTTCGGTCGACCTCATTGTCCAGGGCGTCCTTGAAGAGATAGGGTGAGACTTGCGAGTCGCAGTCTTTGGAGCCACTGGCAAGACCGGAGAGCAGGCTTGTAAGCTGCTCCTCGAAGCAGGTCATGACGTAACCGTCTTTGGCCGCTCGGTCGAGCGGCGCAATGGCGATGAAGCCGTGGCGAAAGTCCAAGGCGACGTACTGGACGCCGACGCGGTATCGAAAGCCATCGAGGCACAAGATGCCGTGCTGGTCTGCCTCGGCCCGGTCAGCGCCAATGACCAAACCACTCTCAGCCACGGGGCCGCCAATATCGCCTCGGCGATGCAGGCCCAGGGCATTCGGCGAGTCGTCTTCATCTCGGCGGCCGGCGTGGGCGAGAGCTGGAAGCAGATCCCGTGGTATTCAAAGCTGCTCTTCGGCACGCTGCTGAAGAAGATCCTTGCCGAACACGCCCGCGAGGAAGAAATTTTCGCGGCCGGCGGGCTGGAGTGGACAGCCGTGCGCGCCGCGGTCTTGACAGACAAACCCGCCACGGGCCGTGTCAACGCATCGAATACCGGCCCCAACAAGACGATCCCACGCGCCGATCTTGCCGCATTCCTCGTCGCGGAGCTCGTCAGTCAGGACCACTCGAACCAAGCAATTTCAGTCACTTCAGGATGATCACCGATTTTCATTATCGATATAGGCACCTAGTTTGGGGGCACTGTGCATGGCGGGCCAGCGGAATTAGGAGCGCGAAGCGCCTTGGAAGACGATCTCGCGGTTGCCGAGCCAAGGGATGGCCGGGGTGCCGACGGC
>JAJEHF010000113.1 GCA_022823865.1 Bryobacterales bacterium | reverse complement strand
AAGCTCACCATCGCAAATTGGGGCCGGGATGTCAAGGGGATTTGCGAAAAATCTTCGAATTTCTTGTAAGTGCCATGGAATCAAAGCATTAGAGCATGCTCAAGAAACGCCGGATTGGCCCAGCCTAACTCAGTGCCATTGTCCCGGCGGCGGGCGCAAGCCGCTCGAAAAAAAAGCCCGCGCTGACCGTCCAGCTCACCCTGCTGCTCCGCCACGACACCGCCGGCGACCCCTGTTCCGACCTGCGCTGGACGCGCCGCACCACCCGCAGCTTGGCGGCCTACTGTACAGACGACCTCGGCTTGCCAGTCTCGCCCCGCACCGTCGCCCGTCTGCTGCGCGCCCTAGGCTTCTCCCCGCGCCTGAACTGCAAGTGCATCCCGTCCTCCTCGCCCGCCGAACGCAACGCCCAGTTCGAGTTCATCGCACGGCTGCGCAACGCCTGTGAGGCCAAGCACAGCCCCATTATCAGCATTGACACCAAGAAAAAAGAATTGATCGGCCGCTTTCGCAATGACGGTGTCAGCTGGCAACAGCAGCCCGTTCCGGTCAACGACCACGACTTCCGCTCCCATGCCGCGGGCCTGGCCGTCCCCCACGGCATCTACGACACGCTCGCCAACCGCGGCTTCGTCCGCGTCGGCGTCTCCTCCGACACCGCCTTCTTCGCCGTCGACAACCTCAATGCCTGGTGGCGCCAAGACGGCCAGCAGCGCTATCCCGAGGCCTCCAGCCTCGTCATCCTCGCCGACTGCGGCGGCAGCAACTCCTACCGCAGCCGCGCTTGGAAGTACGCCCTCCAGCACCACTTCTGCAATGCCCACCAGATCGCCGTCACAGTCGCCCACTATCCGGCCGGCTGCTCGAAGTACAACCCCATCGAACATCGCCTGTTCAGCCAGATTAGCCGCAACTGGTCCGGCTGCCCGCTCGAGTCCTTCGAACTCATCCTCAACTACATCGCTTCCACTTCCACCAGCACTGGCTTGGCCGTCACCTCCGAACTCAACCGCAAGCAATACGAAACCGGCATCCACATCACCGACGAGCAGATGGCCGCTATCAACATCACCCCCGGCGAACACATACCCAAGTGGAACTACACGCTCTCTCCCTTCTCAAACTGAAGAGTTATTTCTGCGCTCCCCCTAAGGCGCCAGGAGCCCGGCAACCAACCGGGTCCGATGACTGTTCGGAGCGCCCCTCCTCCGGCGGTCGCCAACCTTACAGCGCCGGCGCCGCCGGAGCGCTCCCGGACCTCGGCGTCGCAACGGGTGGACAGCGGGCAGCCCGCCTGTAAGCTCGCTAGCAGGAATCGGCGTGCCATCATAGAGCCGAGCGGTGTTGCGATGCCGGAGCGCAAGTTGAAATCGCCAGGCCGTCCTTCGCCCACCCTGCTTGGACTCGCGCTTCTTCTCGCCTCCTTCGCCGACCTCCTCGCGCAGTCCGCACCATCGGTCATCGCCTCCCAGGCCAGCAAGGCCATGCAGGAAGAGCGCTTCGCGGAGGCTGCCGAACTCTATGGCCAGCTGGCCGACAGCTACCCGAGCGAGCCGGCGCTACAGGCCAATCTCGGGATGGCACTGCACCTGAGCGGCCAAGACGCCGCCGCCGTCCTTCCCTTGCGCTCGGCCGCGTCGGCGATGCCCTCGTCCTTTCCGGCGCACTTCTTCCTCGGGGCCAGCTATGCGCGGCTGGGAGATCTTGCCACGGCTGTCGAGCCGTTGCGCCAAGCGGTCCGCTTGAATCCAGCGCATCCCTTTGCTCGCGCGTTGCTGGGCGATGCACTCGAGGCAGTGGGAGAGTACTCCGAAGCGGCGGATGCTTGGAAGAAGCTCAGGCAACAGGACGGTTCCAGTCCGTTTCCGCATGCCGGCCTAGTGCGCAGTTACGAGCAACTCGCATCAGATGCCATCGCAGGGTTGCAAGCGCGGGACCCCGAATCCGAGCACATGCTGCGCCTCTTGGCTTACACGCGCTTGGAAACGAAACAGTTTCCAAGCGCCCTTTACCTGTTCCGCGAGGCCATGGCAAGAGGGCCGGGAAGGCGCTCCGACCACGAAGCCCTCGCCGCCTTGTATGAGCAAGCCGGCCGCTTGGATTGGGCACAGGTCGAGCGCGCACGCGCCGCTTCCCTGCCCGAAGAGGACTGTTCGGCACCCGAATCCGCCGAGTGCGCATTCAAGCTCGGCCAGTTCGACCGCATCGTGCCCATATCGGCCCAGGCATCGTCCGAGGAACTCTATTGGGCAGCGAGAGCCTACGCTGCGCTGTCCGACGATGCCTTCCACAGCTTGCGAGGGCTTCCCGAATCGGTGGATCAGTTGACTCTGATCGCGGATCTCCTGGCGGTGCGATCCGAGTTTTCCGAGGCAGCCGACGCCGCGCGAGCGGCACTGGCGATCCGCCCGCAAAATGGCGCACTGGAAAGACAGATGGCAGAGTTGCTCTACCTTGCACGCCGTGTCGAGGAAGCGCGGCCCTTGCTAGAGAAGTTCCACCAAACGGACAAGAGTGACCCCCGATGGGCAGCGATGCTCGGCAACCTGCTGGCCGAAGCACAGGATTTTCGTAGCGCCATCCCGCTCTTGGAGAGCGCCCTAGCGGCCCCGAACCCACCCCAATCGGCGAGGCTTGACCTCGGCAGGTCGTACCTTGCCGTCGACGAGCCCGATAAGGCGGTGGAGCATCTGCGTGCGGCCGCCAGCCTGGACTCCGACGGGAGCGTGCATTACCAGCTGGCCCAAGCGTATCAAAGGACAGGTATGCGCGACCAGGCCCGCGAGGCTTTGACCAGGTACCAGGCACTTCAGGCACGGACTAGCCAGGAGACACGAGCTGCCGCAGCACTAGAAATCACTGCTCCCTGAGACGAGGCCGAGGACTCCGCGGGTGCGTCACGTCCCTGTCCGCAGTGTCCGCGCACGTGATCGTCCCTCTCTCGATCCGCCCCCGGCCCCGGTCCGAGGGCGCGCTCGGCAATCTCAGTGGGGGCCAATGCGATATCATTGATTCGCATCACCATGAACGACCGCAACAACTTCCCGAAACTGCACAATGCCGCTTGGCCTGGTGTCGTGGGCAAGGGCGGAGACGGGCCGGATGACGAACCGCCCATCGCCCTCGAGACGATGCTCGACCTGACTGCCAATGCCGAGGTCGATGGCAGGAAGTTCGATGGCGTGGACCTGTTCCTGTCCGAGCCGCACATCGGCATTGACAGCACGGACGACGAGCTCAAGGCCTGGGTCGACAAGTTCGCGGCGCGAGGCTTGGCGATCGGCTCGGTTGTCGCGCCGGTCTGGGAACCGACCGGCGGGGGTGCAGCCATCGATCCGGGCGCGGGGCGTGACGCATTCCTGACCGCCATCAGAAAGGCGTGCGCCATCGCCAGCAAGTTCACGCAGTGGGGCATTCGCCCGACGGGCGTGATCCGCATTGACTCCGCCAGCGGGGTCGAGGACTGGGCCAAGGACCCGGCGGGCAACACCGCCCACGTTGTCGAGACCTTCCGGCAGGCGGCGGCGATCGCAGCCGACCACGGCGAACGCCTCTCCGCCGAAGGCGAGATCTGCTGGGGCAGCATGCACAGCTGGAAGTATATGCTGGAAGTCCTTGAATCCGTGAATGATAAGCACGTTGGATTCCAAGCTGACATGGCCCACACGTTGCTCTACACGCTGGGCTATAACGCACCGGAGCACGCAATCCTGCCAAGTGACTTCGCCTGGAATGACGGTGCCCAGCTGGACGATGCCCTGCGCCAAGTGACCGGCGCCCTGCGCCCGTGGACCAATGACTTCCACGTGGCCCAGAATGACGGCACCGTATTCGGCAGCGGCAGCCATGACCGGACCGGTCGGCACTGCCAGGCCACCGATCCGAACGGACGGCTCGATATCACCCGCCATGCGGGATTCTGGCTGCGAGACGGGGACGGCCAACTCACGAAGGAGTGCCGTCACATTTGCTGGGACGGCTGCATGTTCCCCAACGCAGTGATGATGGACCCGCAGACCTGGAACGACATCCTAGCCGTGATGGTCAGTGTGCAGGACGAGCACGGCTGGGTCGAATAGCCGTGGCCTAGCTCGATCTGCTCGCCGAGCTCAGAGCCCCTCGATACAGCAGCGCCGTGCCGGCCATTTGCACCACATGGTAGAGGTCGTTGTGGTTGAAGGCCTTGTGCGGGGCGATTCCCGCCGCTTGGATGCCGGCGGCCGCGAAGGTTACGAGCACGCCGCCGACCACCGTTAGCGCGGCGCTATCGCCGTGTTCGCGCCAAGCCCAGGCGTGTGCTACCAGCACGAACGCGAAGGCTAGGGAATAGTCGATGATGGCAACGATGAATTCCCCGCTTGCGATCGCCGCAAGAGCGTAGACGCCGAGTTGGGCCCGCGCGATCCAAATCACCGTCCCTTGGCGTCGGCCTAAGTGAGCGCGGCAAGTAGCGACCACGGCCGCATAGGCGGCCCAGCCGATTGCAAGCAGCGTCAGGCGCCACAGGACCGCTGCGACAGCGCCGTCCATCCACGGAAGGAAACCGTGGTACGTGCCGCCCGCGAACGCTGCAAGGGCGCACGCGAACAGAGCCGCCGTCCAGTCCGACCGGTTCTGCGGCAAGCCCCTGCTACGCATCCGAATAGCAAGCACAACGCACAATGCGCCTAACGCGTAGTCAGTCACTAGCGTCATGGGCTCGTGCAGCAACATCGCGTCATAGAATACGACATGGGACAGGCAGCGCCAGACGAGCGTCCGACGCGCCTACGCGCCACGTGGTGGGCGATCGCCGGCGCGGTGGGCTTGGTCGCGATCTTGGCGCTTGCCTGGAGGCTCGGGTGGCTTGATCGCTTCCCTCAGCACGACCAGCTCGTGCAGTGGATGCGGCGGGACGGCATCGCCGGGCCCCTCATCTGCATCGGGATCCAGTTCCTGCAGGTGGTAGTCTTCGCCATCCCGGGCGAGATCACCCAGTTTGCTGCCGGCTACGTGTTTGGCGCGGGTTGGGGCTTCTTCTACTCGATCATTGGCATCCTCTGCGGCGCGGCCTTCGACTTCGGCTTCGCCAGGGTGGTGGGCAGGCCGGTCGTCGAGCGGATGATCGGCGGCGAAAAGCTTGCGCGGATCGACGAATCGCTCCAATCGCGCAAGGGCCACGTCGCTATCTTCGTGCTGTTCCTGCTGCCGGGGACCCCGAAAGACGCGATGAGCTACGCAGCAGGCCTGTCTCCGCTCGGACTGGGCCGCTTTCTGGCTTTGAGCGTTCCGGCGCGAGCACCCGCCCTGATGGCGAGCACGCTCTTCGGATCACAAGCATACGACCGCAACTTCACCGCAATGCTTTGGATCGGTCTCTCCGTCGTGCTGGTGCTGGCGGGCACGGCCTACTATCAGTGGAGACGCAGAACCGCATGATCCGGCAGATGTGGGACGCCGACATTCCCGGTGCGATGCGCCTCAAGCACGCGGCCGGGTGGAATCAGACTGCCAGCGACTGGCAGCGGCTGCTGCGCCTCGAGCCCGAGGGCTGCTTCGTCGCCGAAAGGGACGGCCTCGTCGTGGGCAGCACGACGGCGGTGCGCTACGGGTCGGAGATGGCGTGGCTCGGCATGGTGCTGGTCCTGCCCGAGTTTCGGCGACAGGGCATCGCCAGGGCTCTGGTGCAGCATGCGCTGGACTGGCTCGACCTCCGCGGAACCCGCACGTGCGGCCTGGACGCTACTTCGATGGGAAAACCGCTCTACGAGGAGGTCGGATTCGTTAGCACCGAACTGATCGAGCGCTGGGAACGGCCGCCCGAAGACAAGCCGAGTTTCGGCGGCAGAACTTCGGCTCGATGCGTTGCGACACTGTCTGCCGCCTTGGAACGCATCGACCGGGAGGCCTGTAACTACGACCGGTCCCGCTTGTTGCGCGACCTTTGCAAGGATTCCACGGTCGCGGGCGCGAGCTGCCCAGAAGGATTCGCCTTCGGACGTCCCGGTTCTTCGGCTTGGTTCGTCGGCCCGTGCGTCGCCAAGAACGCGCGCGCCGCTGCCTCCGTCCTGCAAGCCACGCTTGAAAGTCGACAGGGCCAGCGCGTATTCTGGGATTTCCTGCCTTCGAATCGGTCCGCACGCGAACTGGCTACCGAACTCGGCTTCCAGCCGGTCCGCCGGCTTGAGCGAATGATGCTGCGCGGGGGAGAATCCCCCACCCTGCACTCTCATTCCGATGAGGTCTACGCGACGGCTGGGTTCGAATTCGGATAAGCGATGGCTTTTCAACGCACAAGGGCTCTGTGGAGCCTGCCCAACGAGCACGTCACACTGGGAGTGACCACCTTCCTGTCGGTCCGCATCAACCTCGCGAAGGGTAGCAAGGCTGCCAAGCCGGACCCTGGCGCGATCCTGAGTCGGGCTCTTGCGCTCGAGGCTGCGGGAGTCCACATCGTAGAGGTGCAGGCCCTGCCGCTGAGCCCGGTGTCCGGCATTCCTGACGCCGAGGACGAATTGCCGCTGCTGGTCCCGGTCGTGCGCAAGCTGAGCAATGAACTGAAGGTGCCGCTCAGCGTTGTGACCGTTCACTCCCACACGGCGTACCGGGTCGCCCATCTGGGCGCATCCATCGTGCATGATTTCAGCGGCCTTGCGTATGATCGGCTGATGGCACCAACCGTCAATGGCACCGACGCCGCGCTGATCCTGGGACACATGCGCGGCGCGCCGGAGCAGTGGTCGCGCATGGAACCTCTCACGAACTTGGAAGAGATCGTGCGGCACGACTTCAGCGCGTCGCTGCTGCGGGCCGACAAGTCGAACATCGCACGCCAGAGAATCGTCCTCGATCCCGGGCTGGAGCACGGCAAGCGGGGCTTCGAGAACTTCAACCTGCTGAGAAACCTGCGCCGCCTGGCCCCCCCTGCCCAAGGCCTGCAAGTCACTCTGACGGGCAAGCGATTCTTCGTCGAGTCAATCCGTGCCAGTGCCGAACAGCGCGCCGCCGGTCTTGCCGTGGCGGCCACGCTTGCAGTGGAATCCGGCGCGCACATACTAACGATTGACGACAACCTCGCGGTCCGGCACGTGGTCAACGTGATGGACCGGATCTACCGCGACGACGCGATCAACCAACCTGACGCGCAGTAGTCTCTGAAATCTCGAGCGGGACCGCGTGCGACCCTCGCCGTCCTCGGCTCGCCACTAGGAGGATGGCTGGATCCAGGCCCCATAGGCGTTAACTTGTTCTCCTCCGATTGTGTAGAATGGAGGCATGGAGCAGAAAGATCTCCCCGCGATGAGAGAGGACTGGCCGCTGCTGGTGTCGTTCCTGCCGGAAGACTGGTCTGAGCTAGCAGCGAAGACGGG
>JAJEHF010000054.1 GCA_022823865.1 Bryobacterales bacterium | reverse complement strand
GCTTCTGCGGCTGGCACAAATCCGTTTCGGCGAGGCTCTGGCGGGCAGCTTGGCCGCTCTGTTAGAAGGGATCGCTGACGCGGATCGCTTGGAGCAGGTCGGCGAGTGGCTGTTGGTGTGCGACAGTGGGGACGCCCTGCTGGCCCGGCTCGGACAGCAACCGTAGCACTACCGCGCAGGTCCCGTCACACGATCGCTGTGCCTAGCGCGGTCGGGCCGCGGCAGTTTCGGTGGCTGTCGACAAGGAATCTCGACGGTTATACGCTCTCGATCGATGCTCCGGGCGGCACGCGCTTCCGCCTGTTGCCGATCAGGATCGCGAACTCTACGGCGCGCCCTATGCACGAAGCTCGGGCTAGCAGCGGTCCATGGCCGCGCTCGGTCACAATCCTCTCGTCGCAATTGAAATCGCGCTCGTCGGCAACCCTGCCGACACGGACGAACAAGCCTATGGCGCGACAGCAGCAGACGCTGAGCAGTTACCCGAAATCAAGGCAGTGAAGGATTCACTGTACGCTCGAGTCGCCGAGCATCTGGGCACCGGGTAGCAACCGGCAGCAAGACTGCTACGGCTTTCGCAGCCGGGGAATACCAAACTGGCGAAGTGTCCCGTCTAAGGTCGGCGGGTGTAGGCGGATGCGCTCGTCATTCAACAGGTACGAGAACACGTAGCCCATTCCGAGGATCAACACCCCGACCAAGAAGCAGTAAATGATGAAGCGATCCGGATACTGGTCCCGCAGATAGCCCATGTACAGCGGGCCAAATATTCCGGCAGCCGACCAAGCAGTCAGGATCGTCCCGTAGATCGCCGACATCCGCTTGGAACCAAAGACGTCGGAGACGAAGGATGGCATGGTCGCGAACCCGCCGCCGAAGCACAGCAGGATATAGCAAACCAGCGCTGCGAAAATCCACGGATCTCTCTCGGACATCAACACGCCAAAGACCACCATTTGGCTCGCAAGCAGGATCCGGAACACTCGAGTGCGCCCGAAACGGTCCGAGAGGGACGCCCAGAACAGCCTGCCCACGCCGTTGAACAAAGAGCTGACGGCGATCAATGTCGCTCCGTACTGGGCGAGCGTTTCTGGTTCCGCCAGGGGATCGCCGAGCCTCCAGACATCTTGGAATAGCTGGGACTGCACGCTGATGACAGAGATCCCGGCAGAGATGTTGAAAAAGAAGACCAGCCACATGATCAAGAACTTCGAGGAGTACAGGCTGGCCGAAATTGAGTCAGGATCACCCTCTTGGCGGGCATCGGTTGTGATCGCCTTGGCCGCGGGTGACGGCTCCGGACCCTTCGGGGGATCGGTCAGGATCAGACTGCTGGGGATCAAGACGCAGCCGAAGATGATCCCCAGCCATGTAAACACCATTGCCAGGTCCCCGTCCGTGAGCGTGACCAAGTACGGTGCAAGCCCCTTGCTGAGCACCGACGCGCCAAGTCCGAACCCCATGATGACTGTGCCTGTTACCAGCCCCTTGCGCTCGGGGAACCACTTGGCCGCCGTGGCCACCGGGGTCACGTATCCCAGTCCGATCCCTGCACCGCCGACGCAGCCGTATCCGAGGTAGAACAGAGCCATCGACTCGATCTCGAGTGCGGTACCTGCCGCGACATAGCCGCCCGCAAACATAGCGCTGCCCAAGGTGGCGAGCTTGCGGGGCCCGAACCGGGGCAGAGCTCGACCGGCCCAAGCCGCTGCGATGCCTAGCGAGAAAATCGTGATGCTGAAGGCATAGGCCGTCTGGATGTAGGTCCAGCCAAGTTGACTGACCAGGAGCGACTGAAAGAAGCTCCAGGCGTAGACTGTCCCCAGGCAGAGTTGTAGCAGCGTGCATACGACGACGATCACATGACGCCGTCCAATCAATCCGGGTAGGCTCATCCGCTGAGCGCTCCAGACATGTCAGGATCTGGCCGAGTGGCAGTCGCCCGCTCGATCCTGTTCGGGTCCTTGGCTTCCGAGAAATACAGGAAGAGCCTGGCGAGATGGCCGACTTCGTCGTCTCGCGCCAGCAAGGTCTCGCTGCGGTCGTCGCCATCAGCTTGACCGCCGGCCAGCCTGACGGCGTAGGAAAGAAGCTGCGCGATCGGTTTCGCGGCCAGTCCCATGAGCCAGATGGCGACGAATATACCCCCGACGAAAATCGACGTGATCAGGTACACCTGCTGGCCGATCGCACCCTGGATCCTCAGTGACAGCAAGCCCATGTCCATGCCCACGTGCACGTTCCCGGAGATTCCCGCCAAGATCGGGCTGCTCACCTCTACGAAGTCACCGATTCCTGGCAGCCTCCGCTCCACCGTCTCGGTGCTACCCGTGTAGCCGGTCCTGATTTGCTCCGGGATCCCGGGCACGAACGTGTGGGCGAGGAACTCGCCGGACTCGTCGGTGATGTAGATATAGCTGATGCCTTGGATTTCGACGAACTGGTCGATGAGGGACTGCAGCACCGACAGGTCGCGGTTGAGGATGATATCCACGCTGGCGTCCGCAATCGTCTTCGCAATGCCCTTGCTGTTGGCCTCGTACTCCCGTGACAGATAGCCGTCGACTGTCCTTATGCAAAGTACTGAGGTCGCAACCCCGATAATCCCGAAGAGGAAGAAGATCCCGAACAGGGTCTTCTGGAACAGTCTCTGGAGGCTCATCTCAGGCAAACCTGCGCTTCCAATCGTCCAAGGGAACGAAACGTCCCGCGTCGACGATCGTGTAGTAGACGTTCTGCAGGCCTTGCCTGCGGTCCGGACCGAACGATACCAGCTCGCCGATCCCGAGGTCGAAGTCTTGGATCTGGAATACTGCGCTTTCCAGATTTGCTCGATCGGGGTTCTCGCCGAGCACGTCGAGGATCTTCACCATCATCTTCGCGTCGAGGAAACCCTCCAGGCTGACGAAGCTCTGGGGAAGAGCGCTGTAGCTCTGCTCGAGCAGGTCTTGCGGCGGATCCGGGTTGTGCCGCAGCATCAGCTGGCGGTACTCCCGAATGGCGGGAATCCGGACATCCTCGTAGCTGGGGACAACTTGTGAATTGACCAGCAGGTCGGTGTAGCGGTCCCTGTCCGGGCGGGATTGGGTTATCAGCTGCAACAGGCTCTCGCTGCCCACGAAGGACAGGTTGGCGACTGGAACGCTCAACCCTAGGTCGACCGCGTCCCGCAAGAAGGCGGCGCAGGCCGCATAGGCCCCGATGCAGATCACCGCGTCGGGATTCGCGGCCTTCAGGATCTCAACCTGCCGACCCATGCTGCTGTCGAACCTCTGGCCCCGGCGATAGGTGGCTTCTGCGACGATCTTCTCCCCGTGCTCCTTCAGCGCCCTCCTGACGCCTTCCCAGCCGCTACGGCCGTAGGCGTCAGCCTGATAGAAGACGGCGATCCGCTTCCTGCCGAGCGAGACGAAATTGTCCACGAGGCCGGCAGTCTCTTGCCGGTAGGACGCGCGCAGGTTAAATGCGAAGTCCGCGTAGGGCGGTTCCCGCTGGGGCTGGGCGCCAGTGAACGGAAAGAACAGGTATACGGTCTGATCCTGGAACTTCTTCAGCATGGGCAGGACGCGCGTCACCGTTGGCGTGCCAACGTAGCCGAACAGGGCGAACACCCGGTCCTCCAACATCAGCGTCATCGTGTTTTGCACCGACGGATCTGGCTGGTACCCATCGTCATAGGTCTTGAGCGCGATCTTTCGGCCGTGAACGCCTCCGGTGCTGTTGACATGCTCGAAGTACGCGGTGGCGCCTCGGTACAGCTCGATCCCGAGACCCCTGGAAGGGCCCGAGAAGGCAGCGGACATGCCCAGAACGATTTGCTGGCCGTCCGCGCCAGTGTCGGCAGCCTTGCTTGTATTTGTCGTCAACGGTGCCATGAAGACTCCTCCTAACGCTGATCGGATCGCTCCTCGCCTGGTCGTTCGGAACATAGGAGCTATCCGGAAGCCTGTTGTCTGCGGAAGCCAGCCGTGGCAGAGACGGTCGAGACTTGCGTACGGCCGAGGCTGTCGCCACCCGCGCTTGGTGTAACCAATGGGGTCCGACGAAGGGTGCTCTGGGGTATTGCTCGCACCGGGCTGGCCCGGTGCTCGCCGGCAAGCTCAGGGGCGGACTGGCTTCCCCTGGGGGAAGTTCCAGTTCGCGCTTGCCGGCGAACGGTGCGAACAGTCATATCCCTTGCCTGCATCAAACCACGGAGAACACTCGTGCTCCCCCATATTGCACCATCAACCAGCAATCCGCTCGGCCGAGACAATCCGCTCCCAACCGGCGCGACTGAGTCTCGGCGCGCATCAACCCTTCCGTGTATGGCGGGCAGGTACCGATCCCGAACTGTTGCGGGTAACACTGACGAAGACCCTGCGAACGGTGCTGCCCGAATCACCGACCGCACGGATAGCACTTCGCAGCCGGAATCCGGCTGCGCCAAGGCTGCTGTACAGCAGTGTTCACCTAATATTGCAGCACAGCTAGGAAGCAGCCGCTACACCTTCGCGCTGCTTGCCCGGAGATAGGACCTGCGCTGGTACTCACATGGCTGGTACGGACCGGAGCGCCGACGTACTCGGGGGGTTCCTTCAGGCGAAAGACTCGCCCTCGGTTCAGCGCCCTACAGCATCAGCGCACTGCGGCCTTGCGTTCGGCGTACGCCACCTCGACCAGCGCTCGAACCCCCGGTTGCTCGGTCTCAGCAACTGCCCGGAGCTTTACATGGCGCAACTTCGCGCCCGTGCCCTCCAGCAGGCCCTGCGGATCGATCAGGCTCGCGCCTTGGAAGAAACCGAGGTTGACCCACGAGCGGAAGGGCATGATGTAGCAGTAGCCATCGATCATCTTTCGAGGCCCGCAGCCGTACGAAGCGGCTTTCTCGCCAAGGCGAACCACCTCGCAGGCATCCGGATCGATCTCGAAAATGAGAGCCCGGACACTCTCCATTACGTGCTGTAGCGGTTCGCTGGCGAGTTGAAGGAGGTCGCTGAACTGGCCGATCTTGGTCTCGGGCATCTTGGCAGCAGGTCCAATGGTCGCACGGTACCGACCTACATTAGCGCTTATGACCCTTCGGGGCTCCCGGGAGCGGAGCCGTGCCGAGCTCGAAAGGCCGACTTTCGTGGGGACCTCGGGGCTGGACCAGTGGCGGTTGGAGGTCCACCCGGTGCGCTCTGGCGAGTGCGCGCGATGTGGCCCGACCAGAGGTTCACCAACCTGCTATGCACATCGCCACGCCGGGACAGCCTCTCGGGGCTTCCCGGGCCGCGCTAGCCGCCAGCCGCGGGACTGGCCCGGCCAGACAAGCCCAGTCCCCTTAGAAGGCCGTCGACGCGGGCCAGCCGCCTGTCCATGTCTGCCAACCCCTGCGCCGTGTCACGCCGCCCAGCCAAGATCAGCGCGGCCAGCGCCACTCCCACACTCAGCAGCGCCGCCCCGACGCCCAAGATGCCGATGAGCTCCGCGCTCATGCCCGTAGCCTAGCAGGCCCGCCGCCACGCGCGTGACACGCTTGCATGATCTGCTGTTGACTCCCTATGAATTCCGGTAGTGCAGTGACTATCAACTAGCGCATGGGGAGCGCAGGGGGCGCACCTTGGAGGGGGATCCGCGAGGATCGGCCACTGTAGCAGTGATGTCGCCGCCGAGTGCAGAGATTCCGCGGCGCTTGTAACGCGGCGGTACGGAGGCCGCTCAGCGGGAGAGGTCTTCTCCGCGCTCCGGAGCCCGCTAGCGCACGGGATAGTCGGTCCCCAGCGCGTCGTTTAGGCGACTCGCAACCGCCGCCGGCCAGAAATCCGGGTCCGGAGCGGCGCCCTTGGCGAACGGGTCGTACCCGGCGATCTCCTCGAGGGCGTATGGGCGCTCCGCCGGCAGCCGGGACTCCCAGGCCCGGCGCAACCGCCGCTCGTGCGCCGCATCCTCGGGACTGCCGTGCTCGGCAAGCTTCCTCACGGCAATCTCCCGGCCCCGCCGCCAAGCCCCCTCCAGCAGCTCGGACAGCTTGCCCTTCATGCCGGGGTTGCGATCGAGCTTGCCATGCATCTCGCCGCGCCAGTCCTCAATCTCCTTCCGCCAGTGGTTGAGATCCGGACTGTTCGGCGAGTGGTGGATCTTCAGCAGGTGCGAGACGACGTTCTTGCAATACGAAACCCATGCATCCTCGTCGCGCCCCGCCACGTCTCCAATCTCCTCGATCACATTGTCCCAGTCGATGGCGTCGAGGTCGCGCCGCCTCATGGCCTGAACCTGCTGCTGCGCCCAGGACCAGAGATCCTCGTGGTAGAGGCCTCGGACGCCAGTCGCGCCCGCCGCCGGCGCGGCTGGCTCCTTCATCGACGTCGCCGCCATGCCTGCATTGTAGACCCTCCCGGCGCCCAGTGCGGCCACTCGCGGCTGCGCAGCAGGCCGCCCTTGTGTTCGGGCTGGCCTAGCCCTAGCGTTCAGAGGCGACTGACGAAACCGATCGCTCCGAGGCTCCGCCCGACCCCTTCGGCTCGACTCGCTTGCTGGATCCTGAATCAGCGCGTCTCGCGTGGCGGGAGCGGAAGACAACAACGGCTGCGGTTGTCCTGCCACGGCGGGATATTGACACCGCCCTCGACGCGGTAGCGATTTCGCGTGACCTGCAGAATCACAGAGTCAAGCAGAATCCTTCGCCGCGAAATTGCATAGCCACTGGGAAGCCCGCGGCAGGGATGCCATTCACTTCAGCAACTCCCAGGGCTACTGCAAGCCGAGGTACTCGGCCCACTCGCTCATGAGTTCGCGACGCTGTTCCAGCAGGTTCGACCGCGCATAGGCTTGCTCAACCGCACTGCCGATCCGGTGCCCGAGGCACAGTTCGGCGATTTCGCGGGACTTTCCCGCATCCTGGCACCAAGAGCGGAAAGCGCTGCGGACTCCGTGAGCCGTCCCCCCGCTATCCGCGAACACGCGTTGCACTACCGTTCGGGAAATTTTGAAGATCCGCCCAGCCCCGTTCTTCCGCGCGTCCGCTCCGTCGAGAACATCGATCGCTGCTGTGCTCAATGGGACGACCTGGTCTCGATTGGTCTTCGCACGGCCAGCCGGAATCGTCCATGATCGCGCTTCCATTTCGACCTCGCTCCAGTCCGCCTCGAGAACCTCCGTCCGCCTAGTCGCCGTCAGAGCAAGGAACAGGATCGCAGCATGTGCGGTCCTTGCCCGGTCCAGCCGAGCTAGAAACGCGCCAAGTTCGGCATGGGGGATCGCCTTGTGATGCCGGGTCCGGCCATTGCCCCTCAGACGCGGCAAGGCGGCCCGGACCGGCGCCTCGGCGGCCGGATTCTCAGTAATGATCTCGCGGCCCATGGCGACCGTGAACACGTAGCCTAGGCGCTGGAGTGCCAGCTTGGCAGCGGCGGGCTTCGCCTTCCAAAGGATCTCGCCGCCCTCCACTCTCTCTTCGAATACGGCGATGATGTCCTGTCGCCGGATCTCGTTGATTCGCTTGCGGTAGAGCAACCGACAGTGGTTCTCGAACGTGCTCATCCAGTGCGTGCGCTGCACATCGCGCTTCAGGTCCTGACGAGACTCGACCACCGCTCTGGCAAACTCGCCGAAGTAGGGCACGGTTGAGGGACTCGCGTCTCGCATGTCGGTGATTCCGACGACCGCATCGGGGTGCCCGGTCAGGACCCGGTACTTGTTAAGATTCGCCCACTCCCGTGCTTGGTCGAGCGAGACCGTCCGAGTCGGTCCCAGCCCGATATCCTTGCGGCGGCCGTTGATGGTAATGCGCTGAACCCACGATCCCGCACCGGATTTCCCGACACGCAGGATCAGGCCACCCCGGAGCGAGTGCATCCGCACCCGGTCTCCGGGAACCAAGAGACCGCGGACATACCGAGCGTCGCGCTGCCGGTTCATAGGATCGCCTCTGTGTTGCGGGCTCGTCCCTGCAGTCGGCGTGAGCATTCGTCGCTGCTGCCGCGCGGAGCCTCGTGGATGGCGATGTGAACGATGGCCACCCTCATGAAACGCGGAATCCCACCGCTTGCCGATCGGACCACCGCCACAGCCATCGCGACTTCCCGGAGCGTTTCTCTGAAGGCCACTGCTCTGCACCTCTGGTGGACTGATGCTAGAAGGTAGGGCTCCGATTTGTCACCACGAATTTGTATGCCAAGGCGACAGACCCCAGAGTGTGAGAGATTCGTAAATAATTTAGCATAAATCATTTAGAAATCATTTCCCATGCAGCCGAGCATCGATTCGCCATTCCCGCCGAAAACGGCAACATGTACACCGTCATGATAAGCGATGACGGCATGTTCAGCGCCGAGTACGTGCAGCCGCCGGCGCTGAGCATCCCGCTGGGGATCTCCGGCTCGTCGGTCGAGGTCCGCATCAACGAGGACCGGACCTACTCGGCGATGATCGGCGGCGAGTGGGTGATGATCACGGCCGAGACGACGGTGACGGCTGCGAATGGCAACGTCTACCGTGCACGGCTGGGGCCCGATGGCACGCCGATCGGCACCATGCACGTGCCGGCCATGCAGGAAGTGATGCTGGGGATGTATGGCGGCACGGTGACCTTGACCCAGGGCGAGGACATGACTTGGTCGGTCGGCGACATAAAGGTCATGTCCGGCCACGAAATCATGTCGAACGACAGAACCTACACCCTCACGCAGGACGCCGAAGGCATGTGGGCGGCCAAGTTCAATCCTGTCTATCAAACCGTGGCCCTTGGCACGCAGGGCTCGATCATGCTCAAGCAGCTCGAGGACATGTCTTGGTGGGACGACACAAACGCTGTCGCTCTCGACGGCAGCTACGAAAGGATGTCGGAAAACGGCAACACGTACTCGCTGTGGTATTCCGACGGCGTGTTCACGGCCCTGTTCGAGCCCGAGATGAGGATGATCGAGGGCACGGGCTTGGTGGCCAGGTCGCGCGAGGCCGATGACCAGTGGGACGTGGGCGACAGCCAACTGCCCGCGAGCGGAATGGGCGATGTCATGGACGGCGACGCCATGTACCACGTTTGGATGCAAGACGGTGCCCTGATGGGCGCCCGCTTCGACGGTAAGATCGGCAACGCCAACCTGAGGGTGTCGGATCTTGACGCCAATGTTGCCCTGAGCGCCGACAACGAGAAGGGCCTCCTGGCGGCGATGGGTCACGGCGAAGACGTGACCAAGACCGTAGCGAACGAGGCCGGTGCTTACCTGAAGGTGGCTGGCGACTACTATTCCGTCGGCACCCTGCTGGGGTCAGGCTCGGCCGATCCGGTGGGCGGCGCGGTGACGATCGTCGAAGACGTCAAGGCCGAGCTGGAATCGCTACTGAGTGAGGCGGAAGTATTGATCAACGTTTTCGATGAACCGGCTCAGGCCGGTCCATTGCAAACCGCGATGAACAACCTTTGGGGCAAGGCAAGGGACCAAGTCCAGAGGATCTTCGGCAATACGCTGGACATCCCGGCTACTCCGTCGCTTCGCAACAACAGAGTCCTAGACGACTTGAATGACTACATCGCCGCGCTAGCGAGCGAACAGGCGTTTGCTGCCGCCACGGCAGCGGCAGATCGCGGCGTCTTCGCGGCTGCCGACCTGAGTTCGGCTGAGGCCGTTAAGGCGTTCGCCGCCCGGCAAACCGAATCGGCCGCGGCCCTCCAGTCCCTCGGCAACATGCGATTCGGAGCCGCGTGGAAGAAGACGCGCACCAACGCCACGGAGGGTCTCAAATACCAATACGTCGAAGACGACCCGGCGGGCGGTGCCGGCCAGTTGGGCGCCTTTGCGTACTCGACGATCAACAAGGAAACGAGAGTGGCGAACATCGACCAAGGAACCGGCAGTGCCTCCTATATGGGCAAGACCCAGGCAGTTGACGGCTCGGGGACTTTTGTTTCCGGAGACATCACCCTGCAGGTTCGGTTCAACGCAAACGAGGTCACGGGGGAAGTCTCGAATCTCATCTACGACAATGGCGACAATGCCAATACCCCGTGGCAGTACTTGTACGCCAACGTCGCCGTCGACTCCATCACGCTGCCAGCGGCAAGGCTGCGCACGCACAACGCGAGTTGGAGCGGCTCGGGATTGGCGGATGTGAATTATGTCACAATCGCAGGCAGCCCGCGCTCCAACAAGCAGAACACGACCTTTGACGGGCAGCTGCTGCAGGGTGGCAACGATGCAATCGGCACGTGGACGTTCGGGGACGACCCCAATAGCGGAAAAACCTACCTAGCAGGCGCCTTTGGTGCAGAACGAGGGGATGATGTGCCGGATTTCCGACCTGACTCGGACGACGGGACAGGCATGGCAACCAAGTTCGTGACCCGTGGCGAAGTCGATACAAACGCCGACGGCGAAGCCGATTTTGGGCAGGTCATCGCGGGCGGCATTCTCAAGATCACCGTCCCATCGGGCGTGGCGGACGACGCCACCACGGCCAATGTCGACGAGTCCGAGCGGGTTCATGAGGTTGATCTCGCCAAGGAATTCGGCAGGGCCGGGTCCATGCAGTGGGGCAGCACTGGGGATAAGTTCTCTGAGCTCGTCACCAAGACCCTGCAATCGCAAAGGGATATCATTGCGCTCGATCTTGTCCCGGCGCCTTCCAAGCAGACGGCGTGGACGGCGGTACGGACGGCTCTCGCGCAGCGAATCTTCAACCTCCCAATCGCAGACTCCGCTAATCCCACTGACGCTGAGTTGGCAGTTCTGCCAGGCATTTTTTCGGCTGGGTACTCTGATTCGGGCAGCTATAGGAACGAGGACTACGTGAGGGCCATTGACGAGGCGATCGACGCTCTCGCGAGCGCAGCCGCGCTCAGGATCGCCTTGAGCCACACTACTGGCGTCTTCTACAGCGACGACACGCTGTTCGACAACGAGACCACCACGGCGGATGCGAAGAGCATCTATCAGCTTTTCGGCGTCGATCTCATTACTCCAAGTACATCGGGCAATGGCGTCGACATTAACCTCGAGAAGACTGGCGACCTCACGGGAAGGCAGGACTCGCGTGTCCAGCTCCTCCTCGGAACCACCAACTTCACTCGCTTTGGAGTCTGGAGACGCCAAGATGCTGGTAACGCGCGCGCTGGATACGCAACACGACACACGCAAGCACACGCCGACGCAGGCCAGGGTCCGAATGCGTTCGGCTACAGCCAACTCAGTCAGACCGCCTTCGAGTCGACGAGCGATCCGGCGTACCCGCGAGGGGGTGTCATGAACTACTTAGGTGAGACGGTTGCGGTGCAGCACGCAAAGTACTTCTCCGGCAACATCGACATCGAGGTCAGTTGGAATCCAACAGAGGCCGCAGGTAGTGTCACATCCTGGGGCACCGTGTCTGCTGTGATATCCGATCTGGAGGATGTGAGCAGCGGCCTCCCGCTGTACTATGATTCCAACCCCGCCGTCAATGACTTGACGGATGCTAGTGGGAATGACCTTGATGCTGCTGCTCTTGCAAACGCGGCCCTGTCCCCAGTTCGTCAGATCGTGATCGCTGGCGTTTCCATTACCACCGACACCGACGGCAAGCTTCAGTTCGCCGCCAGCGATCTTGCTTTTGCCGGCGGCAGCACCAGCGGCGCCCGCCTTGGTATCATTCATGGCGGTCTAGGTTCGCAGCAAATCGACATCGGAGGCGGCACGGTTGAGGGCAAGTTCCTTGGCATCGGCCTGAATGGGCCGCTTGCCGTGCTCGGTGGCTGGTCGATTGCTAATACGAACAGCAACATCGGCGCGGAACTGCCGGCGGCGTACAGGGAATCCGCTGATGCAATTTCGGTGGATACCACTGGCGATGGCACGCTGGACACGGAGGTCGTAGGGGCAGTGACACAGAGGAACGGGTCCGTAACGGTGCGTAATTCGCCGATCTTTGGTGCATTCGGCGCAGATTTGCCGTAGGCGATCTCGTCTGTTCCGCCTGCACGTCGGGCGCTTCCGGGCGCAGGCAAGGGATATAGCGGGGCGGCTCGAGCAGTCGCCCCTTTTCTGTGTGCCGAACATGCTCAGCAGCCTGAGGGTGAGAGTCGCTTAGGACTCTCGCCTAAATAACTTAGTCATTTAATGGCGTGGTGCCAAGGTGTAGTTCCACTCTCCGTGGAACTCGGCACGTTCAATCGAAAGCCGCTTCAGCTCCGCGTCCGTGACTTTCCGTCCCAGCTCATAGCGGTTCT
>JAJEHF010000186.1 GCA_022823865.1 Bryobacterales bacterium | reverse complement strand
CTCCAGAGCCTCCACCGTGATGTGGTGCAGGAGCGCGACGAGTCGCTCTTCCGGGTTCCTCTTCGCTGCTGCCCGTATCCGCTCCGCCGCCTGTTGCACGCTTGCCCGCTTCTGTGCGCGGCACGTGGCACGGCGTCCCGGCTTGCCTTCCGGTCCGGCCCTTCGCTCCACCAGCTCCGCCGACGCCAAGGCGTCTTTGTTCGCTCGCTTCTCCGCTACTATGCCCGGATCCGATTTCTCCGAATCGTGCATCATTGGTTTCGGTTACTTCCTTTCCTTTGCGGCCCCGAACGACTCGGGGCGATTCGGAGACCTCCCAGGTCCCGACAGAAGACGTGCATGCGTGCTTGGGTTCTTCGACACCGCGGGGCCGGACCGGCCCTCACCCTGTCGGACCGGCCCGTGTTGCCTTCGACCTTATCGACGGCCTCGGCACCCCGGAACTTAAGTATTTCGGCGCTCAATCGCCCCGTCCACATGCCCCGCTACCGACGCTTCACCTGCCGCCTCGCGACGACCGGCGCACGGCTCGCGGAGGGAGTTGGCTGGTTAGGCCTTGCTCCCAGAGGACTTTCACCTCCTCCCTTCTGCCAGTTGGCCTGGCGCTCCGACAACTACTTTGGCCGGCGGTCATTCTAGTTGTCGCTGGCCACTAGGCGGAGCTACTGCGGTCTGTTGAATTGGCTCGGCTTGCGAAGCGTGTGATGCTCGGCGGCCTTGGAGGCCACCAAGCAGCTACGCGGGGATGACTCACACATCAATCCGACTTGCTGAAGCCATCGCGAGTAGCTTTTACTTGCACCTAGGGATGCGCCATCTTCAACATCCCGAAAGTGCGCTCGACCCGGGACAGGGCCTTGTGACCGCACACCTAGGCTATTCCCCAAGGATTGGGGGGCGTACCAATATCCGGCTGCATTGTTCGGTCGCGAGGCGGCCTCGCGCGCGTCCCAACTAAAGCAACGATACGACGCAGCGAGTATTTCCAAAGGCTCTTGTTTGCCGCGATTCGAACGATTGTCGTGGGGCAACCCCAGCAGCATTGCGTCTGACGTGCGTGACGGCGCGTGTCATACTTGAGGTGCTTCCACCTTAACGGAGCGCGCGTTGTATTCATCGATACGAATTCAGGGCTACCGCGGCCTCGACTCGTTCCGAATGCAAGGGCTCGGCCGCGTCAACCTGCTCGTGGGTGCGAACAACTGCGGCAAGACCTCCATTCTGGAGTGCATCGAGTTGCTGCGGTCCCCCGGCACCCCAAGGGCGTTGTCGGACATTACGCGGCGTCGGGGAGAATGGGGCTACTCGAGTGACGAGGATCCCGCTCTTCCACTCGGGGTTCGAACGGATAGTCTCGATATTTCGCATCTATTCGCGAACCGCGAGCTGCGTGGCCGGATACGTATCAAGGCCGACCGTAGCGGTGAAATCGCTGCAGAGGGTTGGAATAACAGAGTGACGCTGCGCGTCGAGGGTTCAACCGTTCGGGACCGCGACGAGTGGGGTGCGGCAGTGCCGGAGGGCGTCGATGACGAGCGCCTTGTCCTCCACATCGAGTGGTCGGATCCGGATGACCACTACAAGGTATTTCTCACCGACGAAGGACTGCTACTCCGGCCTCAACTGCGGACGCACGGACGAAACGGCTCCAGCCAGACAGTGCAGTTCGTCAGAACCGGTGGCATGACAGCGGCGGATGTTGTTCGCGCATTCAGCAAGTTCGTCCTCACACCCAAGGAAGAGGCCATTACGCAGGCACTTCGCATCGTTGAGCCGGCGATTGAGCGAATCGCGCCAGTTCCAGACGACCGTGGCCGCTTTGATCGTAACGCGCCCGGGGGCGTGGTGCTCAAGCTTCGCGAAGTTGTCGACCGCGTCCCGATCGGAAGCGTGGGCGACGGAATGTGGCGGATGCTAGGGCTCGCGCTCTCTCTTACGAACGCCGAGGGTGGAGTCCTGTTAGTCGACGAGATTGACACCGGTTTCCACTTCTCGGTGATGGAAGACATGTGGCGGATGATTAATGAACAGGCGGTTGCGCTGTCAGTCCAAGTGTTCGCCACGACCCATAGTCGCGACTGCTATGAGAGTTTGGCAGTGATTGCGAAATCCGAGCCCGGCGACGTAACGATTCAGAGGATCGACCGTAATCGGAACGAAGCAGTCAGGTTCAGTCGCGAGGCTATCCTCGCCGCAGCTGAGCGGGGCATAGAGGTTCGGTGAGTTGCCCAACAGGAGCCATCCCCTGAAACTGCTCGTGGAGGGAGACACAGACCGGGGTGTAATTGCCGGCTTGATGGAAGCAAACGGTGTCCCGTGGCCGGATCCTCCCGATTCTCCGGTATTCATTGATTCGCGCGGGAGCGTAGACGAGATCCCGAGGCCGGGAGATCTTGAGGCTGAATTGGGAGCCTCGGGACTAGAAGCTCTGGGGGTCGTTGTCGATGCGAACGGTGACGCCAGCGCCCGTTGGGATGATCTCAGAGAGTGGTGCAGCAGCGAATTTTCGGATCTACCTGACCAGATTCCCACCGGAGGCTTGGAGGTCGTGCATTCTGGTGGCCCGCGGTTCGGCATCTGGATCATGCCGGACAATCGGTTGACCGGAATGCTTGAGGACTGGCTTGTCCAACTGATTCCGGAAGCGTCGGAGCCTCTATACGAACTGGCCCGAAATTGCGTTGCAGACTCGAAACGTCGAGGTGCTCCATTCAGAGAGGTCCACCGGACGAAGGCGGAGATTCACACTTGGCTCGCATGGCAGGATGAGCCAGGTCTGCGACTCTACGATGCAGTAACGCAACGAGTGCTGGACCCCAAGGGACCCGAGTCAGGGCCATTCGTCAGCTGGTTTAGGAGCCTCTTTCGCGTGTAGATCCCATGGCATGCGAACCCGTCGCAGCGATTTCTGGTGGGAATCAGCGTGCCGGGATGGGGAGCGTTCCCGTCCGGCTTACTCGCCAGAGTTCGACACCGGACCGGGAACCGTGCGGGGGCCGAAGCCCGGACTGGCGCGGCCCTCAATCACGAGCCCCCGTCCGACCGCCCGCAGGGCCTTCGATATAAGGCCGATGCGCGAGCGGTGGTCAGGATCGGTCAACCATCCCACAGTGGTATCGGACAGCCCGAGCCGTTCCGCGAGGGCGCGCTTGGTAACACCCTGGTCTCGCATCGCGGTGTAGAGCTCCAGCTTGGCCGCCGTCACCGGGTCCACCGCGACCGCTTCCTGCCCGTCCAGCACCGCGCTCGGCACGGGGATGGCCAGATGGAGTTCCACGTACATTCCGAGGGCCGCGGACAGCGCGTCCGCCGCCATTTTCAGCGCCTCGGCCCGGTCGCTCCCGCTGGTGTTCGCTCCCTCCACGTCCGGGAAGGACACCACGAACTCGTCCCCTTCATGGCGGTTGATTTGGCATGGATAGGCGTACGTCACGTTAGAATCCCGCCTTGTCGATTCCCAGATCCTCGAGCGTTGCATTGAGCAGGCTCTTGCCGATCTCCGTCCGGTCGGATTCCGGGCTTATAGGCAGGTGACAAAGCTTGGCCGTTCCAAGGGGCACGCAAAGTGTGGCTCTATGCCGGAACCCTAGTCTCGTCGTTCACGGTCCGGCCGGTCTTGGCGTAGACCAGATAGGCGTGCATGAAGCGATCCAAATCTCCGTCCAGCACCCGGTCAACATCGCCCATTTCCATCTGGCTGCGCAGATCCTTTACCAATCGATACGGAGCCAGCACGTAGTTGCGAATCTGGCTGCCGAAGTCGATGTCCAACTTGGCCGCCTCGATTTTCTGGGCCTCCGAGCGCTTCTTGCGCAACTCCAGATCGTACAGCCTGGACCGGAGCTGCTTCATCGCAGTCGCCTTGTTCTTGTGCTGCGAACGCTCGTTCTGGCACTGCACGACGATGTTCGTCGGCAGGTGCGTGATGCGCACCGCGGAATCGGTCATGTTGACGTGCTGGCCACCGGCTCCGCTGGCTCGGTAGGTGTCGATGCGCAGCTCGTCCGGCCGAATGTCGATCTCGATCGTGTCGTCGATTTCCGGATAGGCCGAGACCGACGCGAACGAGGTATGCCTGCGGGCGTTGGAATCGAACGGCGAGATGCGCACCAAGCGATGCACCCCCACTTCCGACCGAATCAGTCCATAGGCGTTCTCGCCCTTGATGACTAGCGAAGCCGACTTGATGCCGGCTTCCTCTCCAGCCTGTTCATCCGTGATCTCGCACTTGAAGCCCTTGCGCTCAGCCCAGCGCAAGTACATGCGCTGCAGCATCTGCGCCCAATCTTGGGCCTCGGTGCCGCCCGCCCCGGCGTTCAGGGTGAGGATCGCATTCGAGCCGTCATGCTCTCCGCTGAGCAACGACTCAGTCTCAATCTCGTCGAGCCGTGCGCCCAGAGCCTTCAGGTCTGCGGCGCATTCGTCCTCGACGGGCTCGCCCTCGCCGGCCAGCTCCAAGAACGCCTCTAGGTCTCCGACCGCAGCCGCTATCTCCTTGTCGGTCTCGACGACGCGAGCCACGCGCTTGCGCTCGCGCAGCACCCGTTGGCTATCGGCCGGGTTGGCCCAAAAGGCCGGGTCCGCAATCCGCTTCTCGATCTCGGCTAGCTCGCGCTCGCCAGCCGCGGCGTCAAAGATACCCCCGGACAACGTGCGCGCGGGCGCGCACGGCCTCAAACTCACGCTGTAGTTCGTCTAGGATCATGGCTCCAAAGGGCTTGCTTCTATTGTCGCAGACGCGCTCGCCCCTCTCTGTGCGCATCGCTCGCACGACGTATCGCAGCCCTACATGGAGCACTGGGACGGCACGTAGACGGAAGCGCCCACGGCTATTCGGTCCTGATCGCACTGCACCGCAGCACAAACCAGCGAGCCCGATCCGGGGCGGTCGGTGTGGCGTTGCTGTTCCCGATTCACGATGACCTTGTTCATGCTCATCTCTGGTTGGAAATCGAATGCCCGTTCAGCGGCGTCTCTTTGGACACGACTGCTCTGCCCCGGTGGCCATGTGCATGACAATGTCATACAAGAGGGGAAACGACACCCATGGCTGGCGATCAACTTGTTCAGGCCCGCGTTAGCGCAGCGGTGAAGGAAGAAGCATCCGTCGTGCTGGCCTCCATGGGTCTGACCGTTTCAGACGCTGTGCGTTTACTGCTCACCAAGGTAGCGGCGGAAAAGGCTCTTCCGTTCGCGCCACTGGTTCCCAACGAGGCCACCATTGAGGCGATGAGAGAAGCGCGCAAGGGCGACTTGCCAAGATTCGGTAGCGTGCAGGCGCTACTTGACGACCTGCATGCGGGCGATTGAGCGCGCCGACCAGTTGCGGCATCGACGACACGCCCCGACAAGGCGCGCGTGGGGGTGAACAGCCTCGAACACAGGCTTTGGCTCGCCTAAGCTCATGGCTCCGAAGGAATTGTTCAGCTACGCAGAGCGTTTCGGCGGGCCACCGCGTAGACTTGTGCAAGCATCGTCGCCGTGGCCACTAGGCAGAGCCACCAGAGCCACTCGCCGTAGCGCACGAAGCCTGTCAACTCCGACCGGAAGTCAAAGCCCACATCCAGCGTGTCCTGCACATAGGAAGGCAGGGCTGCATCGACCCGCCCGGCGGGATCGATTGCCGTGGTAACCCCATCGTTGGTGGCACGCAGGATCCAGCGCTCGTTCTCGACTGCTCGCATGCGAGCCACGAGCAGGTGCTGGTCCCGAGCGGCGCTGCGAGCGTACCAGCTGTCGTTCGAGATGTTCACCAGCAGCTCGGCTCCGTCGCGGGTGAACTTGCGGATCGAGTTGGCGAAGACTGACTCGTAGCAAATGAACGTGCCGACGCCGTGAGTGCCCACGGTCGCGACTGAGATCTGATTGCCCGGCCGGAACATGCCTGCCTGCATCGTGATCTTCTCCACGAACAGGTGGAACGGCCACGGCACGAATTCCCCGAAGGGAACCAAGTGGATCTTGGAATAAGACGACAACCGGTTGCCGTTGTGATCGAGCGTGACGCTGGAGTTCTGGGGTCGTGCGCGGTCGCCGTCCTCGAACGAGATGGTGTTGAAGATGAACGCAGCCCCGGACTCGCGCGCCACCCGCTCGAGGAACGCTCTCGAGGCAGCGTCGTCGTAGTAGTACGCCGACACCGGGTACTCGGGCCATACCAGCAGCGTGGGCGGGGCTCCCACCGAACGAGCCCTGGACATTTCCAGCATCTCGACCAAGTGCGCGGTGCCGTTCTCGGCTAGCCAGCCAGCCTTGATCAGATCCGGGTGGACGTTCGGCTGAATCAGACGCGCGACTTCACGCTGCGGACCGGGGCCGGGCAGAGCCGGAAGCAGGACCAGCCCGGCCAGCGGCAGCAGGCCCAGCAGCGGCCGCGCCGAACGCTGCAAGACCGCAACCGCAACCGCGGCATTCGCAACGGCGAAAACCAGCGACGGGCCGTAGATGCCGGTCCATGGGGCGAGGCGCAGCGCGTGCGGCAGCGGAAAGTCGACCGCGGCGTTTCCCAGCTGCAGCCAAGTGAAGAAAAAGTGCTGGTAGGAGCCCTCGATCGCAACCCACAGCGCGGCCACGGCGGGCACCGCCCAAGGCGATCCGAGGAACGGACCGGCCAGCGCGCCGAACGCCGCCGGCTGGATCGCCATGGCAAGAAAGAACGCGATGTACAGCAGTCCGGCGACAAGCGGCGTGATGCCAGCGTAGTCCCGCATGACGGCGTAGATCCAATAGCCGACACCGGCCCAAAAGACGGCGCCAGAGAGCCAGCCGACGAGCAGCCTCTCCGGCCAGGCAAGGCCCTTCAGCACCAACAGCAAGGGCACCAGGCACACCGGAGCAAGCCAGTCCCACGAAAAGCGTGGGAAGACCAGAACCTGCAGGAGGCCGCTGAGCGCTGCCGCGGCCAGCGCGATGGCAAATCTGCGAGACGGTTGCGGGAAGCGGCTCATTGCCCCGCAGCGACCTCCGCGTGTACCGCTTCGGCCATGTACGAACTGCGAACGAAAGGCCCGCTGAACACCGCGCGGAACCCAATCGACATGCCAAAGTCCCGATATCGGTCGAACACCTCGGGACGGACGTACTCAACGACCGGCAGCCGCCGCCGTTTCGGCTGCAGATACTGCCCGATGGTGGCCACGTCAGCGCCCGCCGACCGCAGATCACCGAGCAAGCCCCTGACTTCCTCTTCAGACTCTCCGAGACCGACCATCAGGCCCGACTTTGTCAGGACTTCCGGCGCGCGCGAGCGGGCGAACCGCAGCACCTCCAACGAGCGGGCGTAATCGGCCCGCGGCCTGACGCGCCGGTAGAGGCGGGTCACCGTCTCCATGTTGTGGTTGAAGACATCGCAACCGGATTCCAAGACCCTCGCGACAGCGTCGAGATCGCCGAGGAAGTCCGGCACAAGCACTTCGACGCGTACCCGCGGCAGCGCGCGCTTGACCGCTCGCACGGTAGCGGCGAAGTGGACTGATCCGCCATCGGGCAGGTCGTCGCGATTCACGCTCGTGATCACGACTTGGCGCAGATCCATGGCGCGCGCCATGGCGGCCACTTGCGCGGGTTCTCGCGGATCCAGCGCTCCGGGCATGCCTTGCGGCACCGCGCAGAAGCCGCACGTGCGAGTGCAGGTGTTGCCCAAGATCATGAACGTCGCCGTCCCGCGCGAGAAGCACTCGTGCATGTTGGGGCAGCGCGCGGATTCGCAAACCGTGTGCAGTCCGCGCCGCCGAAGCTCGACCTTCAGATCATGGACGGCGCCGAAGTCCGTCGCGGGCTTGCGCAGCCAAGGCGGCAGGCGTCCGGCGCGGTCGCGACCCGGCTCCGGCTCGATCTGGATCAGGTCCACCGCACGGTCACGAAATGCCGCTGAAAAGAGAGCTGGTGAGATAGCGCTCGCCGGCATCCGGCAGAATCGTCACGATCGTCTTGCCTTCGAATTCCGGCTGGTTCGCCAAGCGACAGGCAACGGCCACCGCCGCTCCGCACGAGATTCCGCTGAGCAGGCCCTCCTCGCGGGCAAGGCGCTGGGCATACTCGACTGCCTCGTCATCGGAGACTGCCTCGATACGATCCAGCAGATCCAGGTCTAGCGTCTTCGGTATGAACCCGGCACCAATCCCTTGGATCGCGGTTATGCCCGGGTCAGCAGGCTCTCCGGAGAGATGCTGTCGGATGACCTGGCTGCATTCCGGCTCCACACCCACGCTGAGGATCGGACGGTTCCGCTTCTGCTTGAAGTAACGCGAGATCCCGCTGATGGTGCCGCCTGTGCCTACACCGGAGACGAGCACGTCCACTTCGCCATCGGTGTCGTCCCAAATCTCGGGGCCCGTCGTCTCGTAGTGGATGCGCGGATTGGCCGGATTCTCGAACTGCTGCAGCATCAGGTAGCGGCCGGGGTTGTCGCGCACCAGTGCGCGCGCGTGCTCGACCGCTCCATACATGCCGTCTTCTTCCGGCGTCAGCTCCAGATCGGCGCCGAGCAGCTTGAGCACGCGACGCCTCTCGGCGCTGTAGTTGGATGGCATGGCGATCATCAGCTTGTAGCCGCGCGCGGCCGCCACGAACGCCAAGGCGATGCCCGTATTGCCGCTGGTGGCCTCGACCAGCTCCATCCCCGGCTTGAGCGCGCCGCTCCGCTCGGCGTCCCAGATCATGGACGCCCCGATGCGGCACTTGACCGAGTAGGCGGGGTTGCGGCCTTCGACCTTGGCCAACACGGTGGCCTTGGCCTGGCCAACAACGCGTCGCAGTCGGACCAGCGGAGTGCCGCCGATGGCCAGGGAGTTGTCAGCGTAGATGCGAGCCATGGCTAGATCTGCCAGTTGGGAACGCCCTTCACCCGCCGTTGCCGCCAGCGCTCTACCAAGTCCGCGAAAGTCGTTCGGTCGATCACGCACGACAGCGCGCGCTCGACGCGATCCCACATCTCCGGAAACGGCGAGTCCGTCGGTTCGTCGGCGAACGGACGCTTGGCAGGCTGGAATGGACCGTCGATCTG
>JAJEHF010000038.1 GCA_022823865.1 Bryobacterales bacterium | reverse complement strand
TGACAGACTGACAACAAAATGTCCAGTCCTCGCAGCAGACAGCGCTACCATGCCGAGCTCGCAAACTCTAGCAGGCTGCCGCTGCCCCTCCGGCTACTGTCGTGCACTGCCTCGGACTCGGACAAAAAAATGGCCCTGCCTGCGCAGACTGCTGCAAGGCCGGCTCATTCGCTCTCATAGCTTCCGCGCGACACAATCACTGCCGGACCGGTCAGGCGCATGCCGTCGTCCCAGTCCACGTACATCTCCCCTCCCTCAGTGAGGATGCGCGCCCGGTCGGCGATCCAACCGTGGTGGCGAGCCGCAAGAGCCGCGCCCAGAGACCCCGTGCCGGAGCTTAGGGTGGCCCCGGCGCCCCGCTCCCAGAAGCGGACTTCCAGAGTCGGCGTCTGGCGGTCCTTGTGGTTGACCGTCACGAACGAAACGTTAGTGCCATCGGGGAACCGCGGGTCCCGTTCCAGAATCGGCCCCCATGTCTGCCAGTCGAAGTCCAGACGCTCCACGCGGACCACAAACTGAGGGTTCCCTACGTGGACGGCGGTCATGTCTCCGCCCAGCTTGGCACCCTCTCCAAGCGGCTGGTCCTCCAACACTCTGCACTGCGAATCGTCCGTCGTCATCCGGAATTCGTAGTAGGGAGACTTGGCCAGCGTGCGCTCGATCTCGCGCACACCCGCCTCTGTCTCGATGGAGAATCGTTCGGGGGCATCGACAGCCTCGGTCAGGTACGCCGCCACGCAACGCGTGCCATTGCCTGAGATTTCCGCCTCGCTGCCATCGCTGTTCCATAGCTGCAGCCGGGCGATGGCTCGTGAATCGCTTGAGGGACTGACTACTTCGAGGCCGTCCGCTCCGACGCCGAACCGCCGGTCACAGATTCTCGCTGCGAAGCGCGGCAACGATCCGGCATCAAGGCCGATCTCGGAAAGCTCGCAGCGTTCAACGATCACAAAATCATTGCCAGCCCCGTGGGCCTTTGTGAAGCGAACAGCGGGCATTCATCTAGTGTGCCTGAACTCTCGTATGTAAACTCCGCCTGAGGCGAGCCGCCGTCCACCTGGAGTGCGCGTCGAGTGAGCGCTTTACGCGCTGATACTCTGGATTCAGATTCCCATGACGAACCCATTAGTCGAGATCCAGTTCGACGTTCCGTTCGACACGATCCGCGCCGAGCATGTCGAGCCGGCGATCGACCAGTTGCTGGCCGAAGCCGGAACTGCTCTCGCCGCCCTGGCGGAAGACGACCGCCCGGCCACGTACGACCGCACGCTGGGATGTCTGGAATCGCTCGGAGAAAGGCTCGGATACGCCATGGGCGTCGTCGCGCACTTGGAATCGGTCGCCACTTACCCGGAACTGCGGGCCGCCTTCAACGCCGTGCAGCCGAGAGTCAGCGCCTTCTTCTCCGGAATCCCGCTCAACGAGGGTGTCTGGAAGCGCCTCAAAGAGTTCGCCGCATCGCCCGCTGCCCAAGCCATCTCCCCCACGCGCAATAGGTTGCTCAAGAAGACCCTGGACAGCTTTCGGCGCAGCGGGGCCGAACTCGATCCCGAAGGCAAGGCAAGGCTGCTGGAAATCAATGTCGAACTCGCCAAGCTGACAACCAAGTTTTCCGAGAACGTGCTGGATGCCACCAATGCCTTCGAACTGGTCATCGACGACGAGGCGGGTCTTGCCGGCTTACCCGCGACTGCCATTGAAGCGGCACGCGAGAGCGCAGAGAGCAAGGGTCTGCAGGGCTGGCGCTTCACTCTTCAGGCGCCGAGCTATTTGGCGGTGATGACGTACCTCGACGACGCGGCCGTGCGGGAAACGCTGTACCGCGAGTACTCGCGGCGGGCCGCCTCGGGCGAGTTCGACAATCGAGAGAATATCAGCCGGATCCTCTCCCTCCGCGGAGAAAAAGCCGAGTTGCTCGGCTACACCGACTTCGCGGACTTGGTCTTGGAAGATCGCATGGCGAAATCGGGCTCCAACGCCTTAGAGTTCGTCAACGAACTCAGGCGGCGCACAGAAGCTGCGTTCGAGCGCGAGAACCAAGGGTTGCGCGACTTCTGCGGCGGCGAGCTGGCACCTTGGGATGTGGCCTACCAAGCCGAGCGGCTCCGCAAGGAGCGCTACGACTTCGACGAGGAGGATCTGCGCCCGTATTTTCCCTACGAGGGGGTCCTTGCCGGGCTGTTCGACGTGGCTCAGCGACTGTTCGGCGTGAGCATCGAGCGCCGCCAGGGCGTGCCCGTGTGGGACAAGCGCGTCGACTCGTACGCGCTCTTAGACGCCGACGGCAGCCATCTTGGCTCGTTCTATGCCGACTACTTCCCGCGCGAGAACAAGCGCGGAGGGGCCTGGATGGACTCGCTGATCACCGGCGAGCCGACTGGCGATGGATTCTCGCCGCACCTAGGGCTCAACTGCGGCAACCTCACCCCTCCGACCGGCGACAAGCCGGCCCTGCTGACTCATCGCGAGGTGGAGACGATCTTTCACGAGTTCGGCCACCTGCTGCACCACCTGCTCAGCAAGGTGGAGGTCAAGAGCCTCGCCGGCACGAACGTGGCCTGGGACTGGGTGGAGCTGCCCTCCCAGATCATGGAAAACTGGTGCTGGGAGCGCGCAGCTCTCGACATGTTTGCCAAGCACCATGTGACAGGCCAGCCGATCCCTGAAGAATTGTTGGCCAAAATGAAGAGAGCCAAGAACTTCCGCAGCGCGAACGCACAAATGCGGCAGCTGGGCTTTGCCAGCCTCGATCTAGCGCTGCACATCGAGTTCGACCCGGATCACGACGGCGACTTGATGGAGTACGCGCGCGGCATCCTGCAAGCTCACTCCCCCACACCCCTGCCCCAGGACCATGCAATGGTCGCGGGCTTCACGCACCTGTTCTCCAGCCCGGTCGGATACGGTGCCGGCTACTACTCGTACAAGTGGTCAGAGATGCTGGACGCTGATGCCTTCACGCGCTTCGCCCGCGAGGGCATCTTCAACTCCGAGACCGGCAGGGCCTTCCGCAGCAATATATTGGAGAAGGGCGACAGCGCCGAGCCGGAAGACTTGTTCCGGGCCTTCATGGACCGCGACCCGGATCCCGAGGCATTGCTGCGACGGCTTGGCCTGGCAGCGTAGGCCCGCCCGTCGGCCATGTCAGAAATCGCTCCCGCGGAGTTGCTGGCAGCGACACGTCTGCCCGCAAGGTCATTCTACGCTCGGCCGACCGTCGAAGTGGCGCGGAGCCTGCTCGGCACGGTCTTGCTGCATCGCACCGACGAGGGTCTCATGGCTGGCGTGATCGTCGAGGTGGAGGCCTATCTCGGGCAGGACGACCCGGCCGCACACAGCAGCGCGGGCCGGACAGCCCGCACGCGAGTGATCTTCGGTGATCCCGGCCATGCTTACGTCTACAAGATCTACGGCCTGCATCACTGCTTGAACGTCGTGGCCGAGCCCGGAGGGACACCCGGCTGCGTGCTGGTCCGCGCCATGGAGCCGGTCTGCGGAATTGACGTCATGCGCTCTCGCCGGGTGGCCGCTCGGCGGGCGGACCAGATCGCTAGCGGACCGGCAAAGCTGACCCAAGCAATGGGGATCGGGATCGAATCTTACGGAGCGGATCTACTCGGCGAGCCGCTGAGCATCCGCCTGCCACACAAAGAGCCCGAGGTTAAGGTGCGAACTACGAAGAGAATCGGAATCCGCAAGGCGCAGGAGCTTGATCTTCGCTTTTTTATCGCAGACAATGAACACGTCAGCCGACGATGAGCAAGGATCCCGATGGGCGAGTGATCTTTCATGTCGACATGGACGCTTTCTTCGTGTCCGTGGAGGAGTTATCCAATCCCGCGCTCAAGGGACGCCCGGTCGTGGTAGGCGGCAAGCCGGACGAGCGCGGCGTGGTCGCGGCGGCATCCTACGCGGCCCGCAAGTTTGGCGTGCGCTCGGCGATGCCGCTTCGGGAAGCGTCTCGTAGATGTCCGCAAGCTATTTTCTTACTGAGAAACATTGTCGCGCGGTAGGCACACCTCTCCCGCGAGCCCGCAGTCCCGAAGTTCCGCAGGCGGCCATTGCATGCCCACCAGCCGCCGGATCATCAGCCCGCCACGGTAGCCCCGATCTGTGTCCGCACCGGCACCGCGCCACCGCCGGAGGTGGGGAAAACTGACGGCGGGCTCAGGCCGCCGTCGGCTCGCTGCCGGAGCGGAGGTTCTGCAGATAGCCGTGCTCTTCGAGCTTGCGCAGCCAGCGCGCCGCATTGCGGTCCACCAGCAGCTTGTCGTAGTCGATGCCCGGATCGATGTATGGGCGGTTGTCGCGCAGCATCGCCACGATCGTGCGCAGCAGCTTGTGCGCTGTCGCCAGGATGGCTCGCTTGTAGGGCATGCGTGCCTTGAGCGCTTGGTGGTGGCCATGGAACTGCGAGCCTTGGGTGCGCACCGCGCCGTGGGCGCACTCGGCCAGCGTCGCGCGCAACGTGGCATTTCCGTTGCGTAGTCGGCCGGAGCGGCGCTTGCCGGCACTCTCGTTGTTGCCCGGCGCCACGCCGGCCCAAGCGGCCACGTTCGCTGTGCGGCGGAATCCGGACAGGTCCGGGCCCAGCTCGACCAGGATTGCGCAGGCGCTGCCGCGGTCAATCCCCGGCACCGTCTCCAGCAAGCGGACCTGCTCGCCAAACTGCGCCAGACCCTGCTCCAGCCGGGCGTCCAACTCCGCGATGCTGGCGCCAGCCGCGTCGTGCGCCCGCAGCAGGTCGCGCAGCTTCCACACCGCGTGCGCGTCCAGCCGGGCCGCCAGCACTTGCTCAAGCAACTCCAGCTTGGACTGCACATGGCCGCTGAGCGAGGCCAAGATCGCGTCCTTGTCGCGGCCCGCGGCCAGCCCGTCGAGGATCTTGCGCCCGTTGCGGCCGAAGATGTCCGTCAGTGCCCCGCCCAGCCGCAGGCCGTCGTGGTCCAGCGTCTTGTGGATGCGGTTGCGGGCCCGGCTGCGCTCGCCGACCAGCTTGCGGCGGTAGCGGCTCAGCTGGCGCAACTGGCGGAACGCGCGCGGCGGCACATAGCTGGGCCGGCACAGGCCGAACTGGCAGATGCGGGCCAGCCACAGGCTGTCCGCCACGTCGCTCTTGCGGCCCTTGACCTGCTTGACGAACTGGGCATGCAGCAGCAGTGGCTCGATGCCCGCCTGCTCGAGGGCCTCAAAGGGGGCCTTCCAGAAAATGCCCGTGCCCTCCATGGCCGCGGCCGTCACGCGATGGCTCGCCAGCCAGCGGGTCAGAGCGCCCAGCCCGTCGGGCAAGGCGCTGAACTGGCGAGTGGCGCACTGCACGCCGCCGCCCGGCTGGCACAGCCGTACCGAGGCGGTGACCTGCATCTTGTGGACGTCGAGTCCGGCGGCGCGGGCGTGCACGACATGCATCGCGTCGGGCTGCATGTCGGCGCTGCTGCCGACTGCGGTTGTCATGGTGTATCCTCCTTGCAGCGGAGGCGGATAGAACTGGCCCGTGGGAAATCCCTCGGCTCCGGAGCCGGGGCTCGATTTACTGTGCGTCCTGGGCCTAGGCCCGGCACGCTACGGGGCTCGAAAGGGCGCAGCGACGTCAGTTTAGAGAACGAGGTAGGGGGCCGAAGCCCTCGCCACCACTGCAAACTCCGATCTTGCACCCGCCTCCGCTACCCGCCATGCTACTGCGGGCTGGCAGACGCGCCGCTGGCGGCGCGTCCCCCGTTTCATGCTTACGGGG
>JAJEHF010000023.1 GCA_022823865.1 Bryobacterales bacterium | reverse complement strand
CTTCAGGCGGTCATACGTTTGGATGTGCCAAGGCCGCGCGTGCCGAAGAGACATCACCCGCTGCCGTGGCCTCAATGAGGTCGGCCACCCATTCAGGCACCCCGACATCCAGCAAGAAACCGATGAAGGTCGCGTGGCAGTCGGGGTTGAGAGCGGACAGCGCACCCGTCGGCACCAATGTGTTCAGCAACACGCGCGAGGCGGCATAGTAGTCATCGTCAAAGGTCACGACGCCGCTCGCAATACGTTGCTTCCGGACATACCCCGGTGTCGTCCACTTGCTGAGCGCTGGCATCATGTGTTCGTCCTTTCCGACGCGGATCGCCGCCTCGAAATCGATGAGCCGCACGTCCCAACTGTCAGGATCCACCATGACGTTGTTGGTGGACAGGTCTGATATGATCACGCCACGGGCGTGGATTGCCTCGACAGCGTCGAGAAGAGACTTCCCGAGTCGATAGAACTTCGGTTGGATATCTTCGAAGGACATGCCGTTCCGCGCGTAGGGAAGCCACAAGTCCTCGGCCCGTCCGGCGGCGGTCCTCAGCATGATGCCTTGGACCTTCTCCTCCGCCATGAATAGATGCTCCCACTCCTTGAAGAGTTTGATCGCGCGCACGGTGCAGTCCAGTCCATCCAGGTGTCTCAACACGTCGTACTCGTGCTCAAGGAGCGAATGCGAATCTATGGTGGCCGTGCCCCGCGTCGTCCGGTGCACGTGCGGTCGAGCTTCCTTGATGACGACCGTGCTCCCCGAGTCCAGATCGAGAGCTTCATAGACGCCGCCCCGGTTCGTAGCAGAGATCATTGCGGTTACCTCGAACGACCCGCCGATCACCGATCCCTCTTCCTCGTCTGTCTCCTCGAAGGGGTCTTCAACCCATGGTGGAAGCGAAAAGAACGCTTGTCGCAGATCCTTCACCTCGCCCCCGTCCGGCCCCACCAAAAGGGCGACTTCGAGTCCGTCGGCCATGAGCCGCTTGCGAACCTTCATCCCTCCGTAGCGATAATACAGGACTCGGCTGTCCTTGTACCGTCGATCGGAGAGGATGTACGGGCCAACGAAGTCCTCCCCGGCAGTCTCTTGGTACAGAGTCTCAAGCAGGTCCAGGAATGACTCGTGGCTCGGCGGATAGATCGTGATGAACTTGCCTCCGCCGCCCCGATCGCGGTTCTTGCCGTTCTGGAACGCGAGAAGTTCGGGGCCAGCGGCGCATTTGAACGAGATGCCGCGTGCGACGCACGCTCTCGTCACCAGCCCCAGAAGAGCCTTCGCACAATCCGGTATGCTGGAGACGTGGATCTTGAACCCCTGCTCGGGGACTTGATCGACGAAGCTGTCAACCTGGAGCCAGATGTCGTTACGTCGGATCTGCCACCCTGACTCTGGAAGGTGTGATCGCACCTCATCCTGGAAATCGCTGCGAACCGGCGCGAGCGCCGGGGTCTCGTACCATTGCTTGCTCGCTAGCAAGTACGCGTTGTCACTCATTGACGCTGGGCTGTGAAGGTCACGATGTGACGGTCGCCGATGATGGCAGCATTTCGACCGTCCCTACGAGATCAATGAACGGATTGGCGGTCGGCTGGCGCATCCGTCGAAGGAACAGCCCCACCCCAGCGGCACCCGCTACGACATCGTTGCTGATGCGAGCCAGCCAGCGATCCGGATACGCGAATCCCTCGGGTCGGGGGATCCGATACAGCAGCAACGTTCGAGCGATGTTCGCGCACCGCTCAAGGTACTCCTCCTTCCCCGTAGCGATGAAACAGTCGAGCATGTACTCGCCGATGCCGGTGAGTCCGCTCACGAGGCCCGGCTGAATGGTCCAAATCAAGGCGGTTGCCTCCGCGATCGTCTCCGCTATCCTCAGATAGCGGCGGTCGCCCAGCCCAGCAAACATGCGCAGCGCTACCCCGCCGATCCCCGCAGCACCACTCCCCCAGTACGGAAGCACGGTCTCGCCCCCGATGTACGCCGGCCAAGTCCATCCGTGAGGTCCATCCTGCCGATGTGCGAAATCGAACTCGAAGGCCTCCATTGCCGACTCGATGAAGCGATCCTCCCCCACCGCCCGACCGGCGAGCATGAGAAAGAGTCCGACCCCGCTGGCACCGAACGCGAAGCCGAGAGGAGACTCCTCGCCGGACCCCGCAGCCCAAGTCAGGCCGCGTTCGTCACGGATGGCCGTATCGACCAGCCACTGGGCGGCGCCAACGGCACCGTCCAGATACTCTTGCCGCTGAGTCCTCTCGAAGAAATGCAGGCTCGACATTCCCCAGCCCGCCTCCCCGTGGAACATGGACGCTTCCGAGCGGCGTAGCGGCGAGGAGTAGCTCAACGAGATCGCCTCCTCCGCCTTCGTCGTCATGCCGAGTTCGGACAAGCCGTATCCGATCCCGGCCAAGCCTATCCAGTAACCGGGAGCATACGCCGCCGTACTCAAGGGTTGCCGCTCGATCCAGTCGATTGTGGATGCCGCCAACCCTCTCCCAATTCGATGCAGGAAAAGCGCAGGCCCGACGGCTCCGTGCGCCAAGCTCATGGGGTTCGTGCCGAACACCTCAAAGCACGCTGGCCACAGCCTATCCGTGCGCTCCGGCGCGGACGTGGCCTCGACGTAGTCCGCCATGCCGTTGAGCGTCTGGCGGACTTCTTCCTCCAACTCGCTTGGAATCACGATGCGCATGCCCAACGTCGTTCGAGAAGCGAGAGAAGCGCGGGCCGTCGCGGGGTCTCTCGAACGAGCACGGCCGGTGCGGGCCGCCTACGCCACGGGGTGGAACCCGAAGAACCAGCTCCGTGGCGCAGGGGCCTTCTCGCTACCGGGCTACTCTTGCCCCGTGGCGCAGCAGTGGTCGCTCACGCCCGACGGGTGCATGTCGGTGCAGTGATCACTGATGCCACTGTGGACGAAGCCCAGCGAGTGGTCCCGTGAGACCTTCAGACGCTGAAGCCTGAGGACTCTGCTCATTGTCTCGTTCTCCTTCGCAAGGGTTCATTCGTCAAGCTCCACCGCGGAACTCAACTCCAAGCGGACCATGATAAACCCCAAGTCCCACCGCCGCAAGCGCTTTCGGACTTGACCTTCGCCCATGACCCGTCAGAACAACCAGAAGATCTCCCGCTTCCGGGCTACCACGGCCACGGCGGTCTCCCCCCCGTCGGCTCCCGAATCGGGAGACCTCCCCACCGTCGGGAACGGACCCAACCCCCCGCACGCCCAAGAATGCGG
>JAJEHF010000116.1 GCA_022823865.1 Bryobacterales bacterium | reverse complement strand
CAGGTGCGCGGGCAGGCCGCGCACGGCTCGCCGGGCGGCCGCCAGCGTGGAGGCCGGGAAGCCCCCGGCGCGCTCGCAGGCGGCGCGCAGGGAGATGCGCTCGCGCTCGGAGACGGCGATCGCGGCGTCGAGCGCGGCCAGCTTGGAGAGGGCGGCGGCGCGGCGAGGCTCGGGCAGGGCCTCCCAGCGCTCGAGCAGGGCGCGGGCCCGGTCCGGCGGGACGGATTCTGACATCTTGTCACTCGCTTCGGCCGTCGCCAAGGGGGTTTTTACCGGCGTTGAAGGGGCGTTTAACGCCTCTTGGATGTCGGCCGGGAGGGCGGAAACTCGGTAGAGGCGGCGGCGGCCGCCGCGGGCGCCCTGCTCGCACCACGGCCAGCCCTCTCTGGCGGCGCGCTTCGCCAAGCGGCGATGGCTCGCTCCCAGCGCCTCCGCGATCTCGCGCATCGAGACCTCCGCCTCCCGCCGGATCATCCGGCGGAAGCCTCCTCGCGCAGCTTGCGCAGCTCCCGACAGGTCTGCGGGGCGCGTTGCCGGTCCGCATCGGTGATCTCGAATAGCCCGGCGACGTAGCGGCGAGCAACCTCAACGGCCTCGTCGAACGACTGGACCCCCAGCTCGATATAGGCGAGGTGGTACAGGCGCAGGGCCGCTTGCGGGTCGAGGGGCGCGCTCACTCCGGCACCTCCGAGCTCGGGACCTCGATCTCCAGCGCGTCGAACGCCTCGCGGAGCGTGCGCGCCACGACGTATTGCGCTCCCGTATTCTCGACTCGCTCGCCTTCTCGCTTCTGCGGCTCGGTCTGCTTGCCGTGCGCGGTCTTGAGCTCGATCTCGATGTAGCGGCCGTCCACGCTGGCCACGATGTCCGGAGCTCCGGCGACCGAGCGGTTGTAGTTGTCGGGAGTCGAGAGCTTGGAAGTGTCGAGCAGGTGCGTGCGCTGCCCTGCGAACTTCTTGGCCGCGTATACGGCGAGCGCTTGGAACGGGTACTCGCACTCTCACGTGTCGTCCCAGCCGATATGGATGCCCTGCGCGTCGACGGTCACAATCCCAGGGCCTCCCGGACGTAGGCAGGCAGCCGCTCGACGGGATACAGGCGATGCCTCGTCCTAGACCGCCTCGCATAGGAATGCGGCTGATCGCCGCGAGCCTCGCGCACCGCGGACATGCGGTACGGCCAGCCCTCTCTCGCGGCACGGCTATAGGCCGTTCTGGTGGCCACGCCCAGCGCCTTCACGATGCGCCGGATATCGACTTCCATATCGACTTCCATCACGCCTCCTCCTCCAGCTCCAGCTGCCGGAACTTGGCGACCTTCTCGGCGGTGGCCTCGTCGCCCAGGTCGAGCCGGTACAGCCAGACGCGGCCGCCGCGATCGCTCGCCTGCCGGCAGCGGATCTCGAAGCCGTTGGCGCGCAGCTCGGCGATGACGGAGTTGACCGCGCAGACTCGCGCGCCGGCGATGATCTCCAGCGTGGAGCGCTCGCGGCCGTCCAGCAGCAGGTCGAGCGCCTGCTGCAGGCGGGGGGAGCTGTCCAGGGAGGCGGCGTGCATCAGGCCTCCAGCGGCTCTCCGGCCGGATCCGCGCAGGCCGAGCACAGGTCCGGCTCGACCCAGCGGCAGGGGCCGTCCCAGTCTTGGCAGGCTTGCCAGTCCGTGCAGCCGCACGAGCGGCACGTCCCGGCGGCCGGGGAGTCCTCTTGCCTCGCGCAGGCGAGCAGGCGGTCCAGGCCGGACTGCAGCGCCGCCAGCTTGGCGGCCACGTCGGCCAGCAGCTCCAGCGTCTCCGGAGAGGGCTTGCCGCAGGTCCTGCATTCGACCGCGGGGGCCGGGCGAGTCCGCTCGGCGACCTCGCGCAGATGGGCAGCCTCCTCTTGCAGCAGCGCGGCCTCGTTGCGGATCCGGGCCGCGACCTCGAACAGCTCGCCTCGCGTGGCGGGGTTGCGGTCGCGCGCGACGTCCTTGACCGCGTGGAGGGAGAAGCCGCGCTCGGCGGCCCAGTCGGACCAGCACACGCCTTGGCGCTCCAAGACCGCCACCGCCCGGCGCGTCCCGGATCGCCACTGCTCGCGCCGCCGGCGCTTGACCTCCCGGGAGGCGCTCACGGGCGCTCTCCCAAGATCAAGAGGAGGAGCGCGACAGTGGCGCAGCTGCAGACAGCCGCGACGGTGATGGCTGCGGCGATGAAGACTTGCAGTCCGGTCATGCCCCTGGCTCCTCGGGCTCCCCCAGCGCCTCCCGCACGTCGGCGGGCAGGTCGATGGCGCGGTAGATCGTCTCGCCGCGGGGGTCGGCCAGGCGGGCGATGCGGGGCCAGCCCTCGCGCCGGGCGCGGGCGCGGACCGCCGCCTCGCTGCAATCCAGCGCCGCGGCGATTTCGATCCTGCCGGCCAGGCCCGGCCCCCAGCGCCGGGCGGGCCGGTCCGGGGGCGGGTCCGACATCTGCATCTCGGATGCCGGGACGGGGATCAGGAAGGGGTCAACAGTCATCGAGAGTCTCCTTCGCCAGGCAGTCGATGGCCGCGGCGATCAGCGCCCGGCCGCGCGGCTGGCGCATGGCCAGCATGGCCAGGTCCGGGCGCGCGATGGCCCTCACGGCGTAGCCGCACAGCAGCGGCGCGGCCCTTCCGAGGCCGAACTCGCGCGCCGCGATCTGCATGTCCGGAGTCGCGCGCTTGTCCCGGAAGGATCCCAGGAACCGCAGCCGCAGCAGCGCGCAGGCCAGCAGCTCTCCGGCTTGCCGTTCGGGGCGGCGCATCGCCAGCGGGTTGATCGCGACATCGAGGACGGGGCGCAGGTATTTCATCGGGAGCCCTCCCGCGCGCATAGCATGGATGAGGAGCGCTCTCCCGATATCCCAGCCGGGCCGCGCCAGGCCCGGAAAGGAGGTAACGCCGGTGAAAGGTTCGGATGCCCTAGACAAGCTCGCGAGCCCAGCAACCAAGGTGTGAGCGCGGGGCCGCGGCCTTGACGACCGCCTAGCGGCGCCGCGGCCCCGCCTGCACCGATTCCCGGGAGAGCGCTCCCCATCCATGAATTCATTCGCCCGCCTCCACCCCGCGCGCCCGGGCGATGGCGGCTTGGTTGCGCTCGATCTCCAGCGAGAGCGAGCGGACCTCGGCCTCGTCGCCGGGATCGGCGATCGTGCCGTCCGGAGCGGAGCAGCTGGCGCGCATCATGTCGCGGTAGTCGACCAGCTCGGTCGTGGAAACTTCCAGCCGCCTCAGCAGCTCGGGGGCGGCGGCGTTGAGCGCCTCGGCGGGCGAGCGGAGCAGGCGCTGGCGGATGTCGTCCGGCAGGCCGGAGACGTCGTACAGGCGGGGAGGGCGGCCCTTGCAGCCGTTGTTCGGGCCCGGGCGGCACGGCCAGCCCTCGCGCCGGGCGCGCATGATATACGCGGTGTCGGATACTCCCAGGGCTTCCGTCAGCTGGCGCATGGTGATCTCGCGGAGGATCACGCGGGCTCCTTGTCTTCCGTGCGCGTGCGCGCGAGGGCGGCGCGGCTGGCGGCGATCTCGCGGTCGAACCCGTCGAGGATCCTCTTGTCGTCCGCAGATGCGAAGTTGCCGTCGAAGTCCATGAGGGAGTCGCGCAGGATGTCGCGCTCGGACTCCAGCTTGGCGATGGCGGATTCCAGCCGGAGGCGCAGCAGGGCATTGGCCTGCGCGGCCTCGGCCAGGGCGTCCAGCGTCCAGGCGGCGATCTGCTTGATCGCATGGCTCTCGATCCGCTCCGGCAGGCGATAGCTGCGGCCGGCTCCGGGACCGGCCGGCCAGGAGGCCTCGGCGGGAGTCTCGCTGCCGACGGCGCGCAGGCGCCAGTACTCGCCGGGGTTCGCGCCGTTGCTGGAATACACGGAGAGCTCGGCCAGGTGAATCTGGCCCAAGAACACGTCCCAGCGGCCGCGGGCGCGGCGCTCGAAGCGGAACAGCGGTGGGCTCACGCGGCCTCCTCGATGCGTGCCGTCATAGTGCTCCTGGCAAGCGCGCTTGGCGCGGCGCAGGTCCGTGTCGATGGCGACGAGCTCGACCGGCAGGCCGGGGCAGGTCTCGCGCGCCTCGTAGCCGCCGGTGCGGCGGCGGATGCAGTAGAACCCGTAGCAGTCCACCCAGATGCCGGCGCTGATCTTGATCCAGCGGAGCCTCACAGCCAGACCCTCCTGACGCGCCAGCGGGAGTAGGGGCCGCGGGCGCAGGCCTGGCGGGCGACGGTCCGGGCGGCGCGGCGGCTGCCGTAGTCGCACCACAGGATCCAGCGGCCGTCGCGGCGCACCTCGGCGCGCCAGCGGAAGGGCCGGCCGCAGAGCATGCCCAGGGCGGACTCCAGGGCGCGGAGCGCCAGGGAGGCGGCAGCCCACAGGATGACCGCGGCGAGCGCGGCGGAAAGAATCTCGGTCATGCCGACTCCTCCGGAGGGAGGCAGCAGGCAGGCAGCTCGCCGTCGTCGTCGACGAAGGCCGCCAGCTCGTGCGCCCGGCGGCCGAGCTCTTCGAGGTCGGCCAGCATCGCGGTGTCGCAGCTGTCCGCTTCGACGGTCTCGGACCATGCGGCGAGATAGCGGGCGAGAGCGACCAGGCCGGGCAGGGCGCGCGTCTCGCGAATGGCGCGCGTCAGGTCGACGCCTGAATGAGACGCCGGGACCGGATCCGGATCCACCGGAGGCAGCGCGCCCGGAGGGATCTGCGTCACGCCGGGCATCACGCGGCCTCCTTCGCTTCGCTCGCGGGCGCGGGGCGCGGGACGTCCGGGGGCCATTCGAGATGGGCCGGCCAGTTGTCGGAGAGGTATTGCATCAGGCGCGCGACCGTGCGGACGGTCACGTTGCCGGACGGCAGGCGACTCCAAGCTGTCGAGTTGCCGACTGCGACTCGGCAGAGCGTGGATCCGGCAATGTTGCGAGCTCCCATGAATCGCTCTGCGGTGCAGATCACGTCATCGATATGACAGACCATATTGGTATCGTAAATCATACGTTGCGGGATTGCAACATCCGATTCAGGGTGTTTCTCACACGAATCGGCAATCTATCTGTCGAGAGTGCCACCCCCCCCGTTTGTCAAGTGGCATAATTGCCATTTGGATCACTTAGGGCGATTTAGGCGCAAAGTGATGCGTGCACTGGCGGGTAGATCGGAGATCAGTGTCGCCAGGGAGGCCGGCCTGCCGCGCCTCGCAATTCGCGAAGCCCTGGGGAAGCACGAGCCGAAGCTCTCTCGAGCAGTCGAAATAGCCGAGGCTGTCGGCCTTGAGGTTCGCTTCGAGCCTGTACCCTCATCGAAGCGCAAGGCCAGGAGTGGCGTAGAGATCACGCAAGCGATAACGCGAATCGAGTCCGCGCGCAGTCGAGCTGACGACGCGATCAACCAACTCAGAGAGGCGAACGGCATCCTAGGTCGCCTCGATTTGAATGACTAGCGTGCCCCCTACATCTTGTGGTATGGCTAAAACCCTGAAAGCGCGGCCCGGGAAACAATCAAGCGCGGCCCGGGAAGCAATCAAGCGCGGCCCAATTACGTCCCGACCGCACCTCACGCCAGCCCCGAGTTGTCGCTTGAGCCCCTCTGTCTCCACCCGTATCCCGTTGGATCTAGGACACTAATGGCCAGTATTGGCCGCAATTGGTCACCTAGAAGTGCGGGCCGCGCTTGATCCGAATATTTCGTCCCCCCACAGTCATCTACGATTTCGGTGCCGAGGCGCGGTTCGCGGACGACCTAGAGAAAAACACCGCCGTCAAGGTGTATGCCAAGCTTCCGGGCTGGTTCACGGTGCCCACGCCGCTCGGGACCTACAACCCTGATTGGGCTGTTCTGGTCGATACCGACGAGGGTGAACGGCTGTACTTTGTCGTCGAAACGAAGGGGAGCATATTCGCGGATGACCTCCGCCTCACCGAGGAAGCCAAGATCAAATGCGGAAGGGCGCATTTCAAGGAGCTTGCAGTCGAACAGTCTGCGGCCCGGTACGTTGTCGCGACCAACTTCAGCGAAGTCCTTGCGGGGGTGGATGGCGGTTGCTCGGGACCGGATGGTTGAGCCTCCATGTAATCGACCACCAATCCTCTGGTCGGGTGGCCACGTGCAGTCATCCGGTCGTGGCTCCCACAGGTCCAGATTTTCCCAATTCGAGCATCCGGCTCCTCAGGCTGCGGATTCGCTGCGTATCCATAGATGCTCTGCGCGACACGTGACAGGGGCAGTCGGTAGTGCTTGACCAGACGGTTGAAGCGGCCCCAGTTCAGCCACGTGCGCTACGAGTGGCGTTCTGTGATTCGCGCCAGACACGTTGGACTTCGTGTTGAAACCGTCCCAAGGCGCATGCGTTCCCAGTAACGTCATAGTAGGTATCGCGGCCTTGCCGCTCGAGGCCACCTGCTGCTCTGCCAGTGACGTAGGTCAGTGCGTGCGGCACAACTGGCCGACGACTCGGACGAACATCGACCGGCGCCCAAGAAGCGGATTGGAAGCGACATGCTGGCCGGAGTCCACGCCTCCTAAACACGCAAGTGCTCAAGTCCGAGACCTGCATAGTCTGGAAGGCCAGCCGCCCGTGCCAAGTGGCTGCTCTGAGGTAAATCTATCGCGGCAGCTAACTTGACCAGAGATTTGTGCCAAGCCGTGGCCCGTGGCGGATGTAGTGCTAGGATTGCAATTCGGGCTCGTACGGGAAAGTCCGATTGTTCCTAGGATGTTGCACGAGTCCAGCTTCGGTATTCGGACTGCCGAAGACTTCCTGTACAAGATGGTCATCCCGCAGTACGAGGATTTCACGGCGAATCACGCCTCCTCGCGCCATGCCTTGCTCGCGCTTATCTTGGCATACCACATGTTCGAGTGGGCCCACGAGAAAACGTTCACCGAGGAGCGCTTTCGAAAGAGGTACCCGGGTCGGGTGGAGATGGTCGACCTTTTCAAACTGGCGGGAGCGATCAGCAACGGAACCAAGCACTTCGCCCCAAGGGCGAAGACTAGCACTGGAGTCGGTTTCTCCAGAGAGTTCTCTGACGCCTTCGCGCGGCCGCTCAACGCGGAGTTCCCGGAGAAAACAACCCATACACCACATTCCGCCAAACGCATCTCCGCAGACCGTCTGTTGAGGGAACTGGTAACGTTCTGGAAGGGCCACTTCCCAGCGAGCGTTTCCGATGAGTGATGCGCTCAAGGACACGTATTGGCGGCGTTTGAACGCAAACCCGCATCTACCCCTTCTGCAGCGGACAGTTCGATCCAATGGAGCTACCGTGGCCCGAATCTAGCATGGGTGTACGGGAATCCCAGTAGCGCGGTAACGATTACACCTCGCGTCCGGAAGACGGGTCAACCCCGATTGACTGCACTACCCCAGATTGCGCTTCAATCTTGAATGCGCCATATATAATGTTGGGCGCATGGCACACAGTCGGGTTCTTAGTCCTCTCGTCGTCCTCGCAGCCCTGATCGCCCTAGCCTTTCCGGGCCACGCCAAGGTTGACTACCAGTCGGACGTGCGGCCCCTGCTTTCTGACAAGTGTTTCCAGTGCCACGGACCCGACGCGGCGACGAGAACGGCGGACCTGCGGCTCGACCGCCGGGAGGGCCTGTTCGGACACCGGCCGAACGGCACGCCCGTAATTCCCGGAGATCCCGACTCGAGTCTGGTTTTCCAGCGCATCACGCACGCCAACGCCGCGCTTCGGATGCCGCCGGAGTACTCGCACAAGTCTCTCGAGCCCGCCGATGTCGACACCATCCGCACATGGATCGAAGAAGGCGCCGAGTGGACCGGGCACTGGGCTTTTGAGATCCCGAAGCGCCCGGAACTGCCCGCCGTGCGCGATGCCGACTGGGAGCGCAACCCAATCGACCGCTTCGTGCTGGCACGCCTCGAGCAGGAAGGACTTGCGCCGGCGCCGGAAGCAGACAGGCGCTCTCTGGCGCGTCGCGCCGCGCTCGATGTCACCGGCTTGCCCCCGAGCCCGGAGATCGTGGACAATTTCGAGGCCGACGACCAGCCGGGCGCATACCAGCGCTACCTCGACGTCCTGTTCGCTGCCGAGAGCTACGGCGAGCACCGCGCGCGCTACTGGCTGGACGCCGCGCGCTATGCCGACACGCATGGCATCCACATCGACAACTACCGCGAGATGTGGCCCTACCGCGACTGGGTGATCAACGCCTTCAACCGCAACCTGCCCTTCGACCAGTTCACGCTCGAGCAAGTCGCGGGCGACCTGCTGCCGAACCCGACGATGGATCAGTTGATCGCCTCCGGCTTCCATCGCTGCAACGCCACAACCAACGAGGGCGGCGTCATTCCCGAGGAGTACGAGGTGATCTACGCCAAGGACCGCGCCGACACCACCGGCACGGTCTTCCTGGGCCTGACGGTTGGCTGCGCGACCTGCCACGACCACAAGTTCGACCCGATCACGCAGCGCGACTTCTATGCCATGACGGCGTTCTTCCGCAACACGACCCAGTACGTCATGGATGGAAACATCTCTGACACGCCGCCGTTCATCATCGTGCCGGCCGCGGAGGACCGCGCCCGCTACGACGAGCTGCGCGAGACGCTGCGGACGGCAAGGTCCAAATTGGCGGCCGCTACTGGCCAGCCCGGCGAGGCGTTCGAGAAGTGGCTCGCACAGGGCGAGTATGGCGGTCTGCAGAGCCCTCTGGCGACTGCCACGGTCCCATTGCACGTGAGCCATGACCGAATCGTTCACGAAGGCACTGACGATCCCTTGAAACTGCCCGACGGCGTGTCGACCGTGGAAGGACCGGCCGGTAATCTCCAGGCCCTCGCCTTCGAGGGCGAGGGATTCTTGGAAGTGCCGAATTCGGGCATCGACACGGACACACCCTTCTCGCTTGCCTTCTGGGTGCGCCATCCCAAGGACGCTGGCAGCTATGTCGTGCTGAGCCAGACGGACCCGGACAACAAGATGCGGGGCTGGCAAGTGACGCTGGGCGGGCGGGAAATCATCTTTCGGATGACCGCCGCTGACGATGACGAGGCTTCGGGCGAGGACAACGCTTCGGCCGAGGACGAGGCTGCGGACGAAGGCAAGGCTTCGAACATCGAGATCCGACCGAACAACCAGTACCAGCTCGAACCGGGCTCGTGGCGCCACGTCACCGTGACCTATGACGGCTCGGGGGAACGTGCCGGCCTGAGCATCTATTACAACGGCGAGCGGATGCCGTTCCAAGGCAGCGAGTACTTCGCCAAGCTGGACGGCCAGGCGGCCTCCGATCGGCCGGTGCTGCTCGGTCGCGGCTTCTACAGGGAGGACGGGGAAGTCAAGCCCCGAGGCATGCCGGGCGGCGCCATTGCCGACGTGCGCCTCTACGATCGCGAACTCAGCCTGGAAGAGGCCAATGTCGTGGCAAACTGGCCTTCGCTGGAATCGGCTCGCTCGAAGCCTCCCGCGGACCTCAGCGATGAAGAGAGGCACGTGCTTGGGCTGCACTACCTCAACGTCCACGACGAGCGCTACAGAGAACAGTTCCAAGCCGCCAAGCAAGCCGAGCGCGGCATCCGAGAAGTGCGCCGACGCGGCGCGGTGACCCACGTCATGCAGGAGCAACAAGACGGCGAGGCGGCCGCTCATATCCTCTTCCGGGGCATGTACGACCAGCGGCGCGAGAAGGTGCCGGCCGCGACGCCGGGCTTCCTGCCGTCGCTGGAAGGCTCCGGGCCGGTCAACCGGCTGCATCTGGCGCGCTGGCTGATCGACGACGCCAACCCGCTCACTTCGCGGGTAGCGGTGAACCGCTTCTGGCAGCAGGTGTTCGGGGAGGGCTTGGTGCGCACGAGCGACGATTTCGGATCGCAGGGCGAGTCGCCTTCCCACCCGGCGCTGCTGGACTGGCTGTCTGTGGAGTTCCGCGAGAGCGGATGGGACGCCAAGCTGCTGCTGCGCACCATGCTGTCGTCGGCTACGTATCGGCAGTCCGCGGAGGCCGACCAAGCCAAGATCAGCAAGGATCCCCAGAATCGGCTGCTCTCGCGTGGCCCGCGCTTCCGCATGGACGCCGAGATGCTGCGCGACTTCGGTCTGGCCGCCACGGGGATCCTTGTCGAGAAGATCGGCGGCCCCAGCGTGAAGCCCTACCAGCCGGACGGAGTCTGGGAGGCAGTGGCGATGCTGGGCAGCAACACGCGCTTCTACGAACGCGACGACGGCGACAAGCTCTACCGCCGCAGCCTTTACACCTTCTGGAAGCGGGCAGCGCCGCCGGCTTCGATGCAGATCTTCAACGCTCCGACCCGCGAGCATGCGACGGTGCGGCGCGAGCGCACGAACACGCCGCTGCAAGCTTTGGTGACGATGAACGACCCGCAGTTCGTGGAGGCCGCACGGTTCCTGGCACAAACCGCTCTGAACCAAGCGCAGCCTGACTTCACCTCCCGCCTGGGCTTCCTGACCAAGCGCCTGCTGTCGCGGGAGTTCAGCGAACATGAGCGAACGGTGGCAGAGCAGAGCCTTGCGGACTTCCTGCGCCACTACGAAGAGGATTCCGAAGACGCCAGGAAGCTGCTGGCGACCGGCGAAGCGCCGGTGGACGAGGATCTGCCCGCGCCGGAACTGGCGGCGTGGACCATGATGGCCAACCAGCTGATGAACCTCGACGAGGCCTTGAACAAGTAATCGGACGGCGATTCGAAACCGACGGAGGGAAACGTCATGAACCCAGTACGACAGGCGATCCAGACCGAGACTCGACGGCAGTTCTTCTCGCGCCAAGCGAAAGGGATCGGCGGCATCGCGCTTGCCAGCCTCATGGCCGACGAAGCGCGCGGCTCCGACAACGAGCGCATCGGCGGCCTGCCGCACCTGCCTCACTTCGCTCCGACCGCCAAGCGCTGTGTCTACCTGCACATGATGGGCGCGCCGCCGCAGATGGACCTGCTGGACTACAAGCCGGCAATGAAAGACTGGTACGACAAGGACTTGCCCGAATCGATCCGGCAGGGCCAGCGGCTGACGACCATGACTTCCGGCCAGGCGCGCTTCCCGATCGCGCCATCAGTGTTCAAGTTCTCGCAGCACGGCCAGAGCGGCGCCTGGATCTCCGAGCTGCTCCCGCTGACCGCAAGCATGGCAGACGACATCTGCATCATTCGCTCGATGAACACCGACGCGATCAACCACGAGCCCGCGATCACCTTCATCCAGACCGGACGGGAAGTGGCGGGCCAACCCTGCATCGGCTCGTGGATCTCCTACGGCCTCGGCAGCCTCAATCGCGACCTGCCGACCTTCGTGGTGATGAACGCTGAGCGGAGCCATCCCAAGGCCGGCCAGCAAGCGATCTCGGCCAAGCTGTGGAGTTCCGGGTTCCTTTCGCCCGAGTACGCGGGCGTGGGCCTCCGGGCGGGCGGGGATCCGGTGCTTTATGTCAACAACCCCGAGGGCGTAACCCAGACCGTCCGGCGGCGCATGCTGGACGGGCTGGCCGAACTGAACCAAGTGCAGCACGAGCGCATCGGCGATCCAGAGACTCTGGCGCGCATCGAGCAGTACGAGATGGCGTTTCGCATGCAAACCTCCGTGCCCGAGATGAGCGACCTGTCGGCCGAGCCCGAGAGCACGTGGAAGCGCTGGGGCGAAGAGGCGCGCCAGCCCGGCAAGTTCCAGAACGCGGCCCTGATGGCTCGGCGCTTGGTCGAGCGCGGCGTCCGCTTCGTGCAGATCTACCACAGAGGCTGGGACGTGCACGGGAACGCCCCGATCGTATTGCCCGCGCAGGCCCGCGACGCCGATCGCGGGGCTTGGGCGCTTATCCAGGATCTCAAGGAGCGCGGGCTGTTCGACGAGACGCTGGTGATCTGGGGCGGCGAGTTCGGCCGGACGATCTACTCGCAGGGCGAGCTGACTCCGACCAACTACGGTCGCGACCACCATCCGCGCTGCTACAGCCTGTGGATGGCGGGCGGAGGCATCAAGGGCGGGATGGTGTACGGGGAGACTGACGACTTCTCGTACAACATCGTCAAGGACCCGGTGCCCATCCACGACTACCAGGCGACGCTGCTGCACTTGTTCGGAATCGACCACGAGCGGTTCACCTACAAGCACCAAGGCTTGGATGCCAAGCTCACCGGCGTCGAGCCAGCCCACGTGGTAAAGCCGATCCTGGCTTGAGCCGAGGGCCTATAATCGGACACAGGATCGGGCGTCCGGGCAGTCGCCGCGCCTTCGGGCGCGGAGGAAAGTCCGGTCTCCGCAGGGCAGCGTGCCGGCTAACGGCCGGGAGGCATCCCCGCGAGAGGGTGTCGACGGACAGTGCCACAGAAAACACACCGCCCCGGTTCGCCGGGGTAAGGGTGAAATGGTGCGGTAAGAGCGCACCGCGTCGCGGGCGACCGGGACGGCAGGGTAAACCCCACGCGGAGCAAGGCCAAATAGGGGGCGATGCGGCGGCCCGCCGCGCTTGAGTTCCGGGTAGGTCGCTAGAGGCGTCTGGCAACAGGCGTCCCAGATGAATGGCTGCCGCCCGCCTGCGGGCGGGTACAGAAACCGGCTTACAGGGCGTCCGATCCTACCGGCGGCGTGAAGCGTTTCCCGCCACGAAGGACTCGCTATGCGGCGTCCGGTCCGGCGACCAACTCTCCCCGCAAGACGGTGACCGCCTGTCCCGAAAGCGTTACCCGGTCACCTCGTACCACGACTCTGACGAGACCGCCGCGCCCGGATGCCTGCCACGCGGTGAAATCAGCCTTTCCGAGCCGCCGCTGCCAATACGGCCCCAGGCAGCAATGGGCGGACCCGGTGACCGGGTCCTCAAAGATGCCGGTGCCTGGAGCGAAGAAGCGTGACACGAAATCGAATCCATCCGTATCGGCGTGGGCCGTGACGATGATGCCGCGAGTCTCGATTTCTGACAGGAGCCGGGCGTCTGGGGCCAGACCGCGGAGCGTTGCTTCGGATTCGACCTCCACCAAGTAGTCGAAGCGGTTGCGCCCGACGTACACCGGATCGGCACCGAGGCCGGCAGACAGAGCCGCAGGAGCGGCCGCTGGTTGATCGGGCTCGGCGGGAAAGTCCATCTCGATCCAGCCGTCGCGCTGGGTCGCCGACAGCTTGCCGGAACGCGTGTGAAAGACAGCTCTCGAGCCATCAGCGAGGTGTCCACTCTCCCATAGCGCGTGGGCGCTCGCGAGCGTTGCATGACCGCACAGGTCGACCTCGACGGCTGGGGTGAACCAGCGAAGATCGTATGCGCCGTCATCACGGCGGACCAGGAACGCAGTCTCTGACAGGTTCATCTCGCGCGCAACGTGCTGCATCCATGTGGCATCGGCAGGACGAGGCAGCAGGCAGACCGCCGCAGGGTTGCCGCCAAATGGCTGGCCGGAAAAGGCGTCGACCTGCGTGATCGTCAATCGCAAGGTGCGTCCTCTGCTGTCAGGATACGGCAGGCGATGCAGCCCTTCACTGCCAGTCCGCTCAAGCCCGCTTGGTGCGGAGCATCGGCCTTCTGCACTCGCACGGGCCTGCGCGGCTCAGGCTCGATTAGTCCGCACGCAGCGTGATGACGGAAACGGGCGCTAAACTACTAGCGGTTCCTGCCAGCTGTCTCAGCCCGGGCTGGGTTGCTTCTCGCATCAGTTCCGGCGATTGAGCTCTCGGTTGGCGGTGCGCCCGTCAGTCCCATGAACATCCGCACATTCCTAGCCCTCCTGTTCCTTCTTCTGATTGCGCTGGCATCGACGGCTCAGCGCGACCGCCCGGAGGCATTTCAGATTAGTCGCGACAACGTCGACCAGATGCCCTCCGGAAAGGAAGCCGATGGCCTGCCCGGCGACTTCGTCCTCAGAAACGACAAGATCGAGGCGCTCGTGTCCGGCACTCAGCCCTTCCGCCGCGCCAACATGACGACGGAGTACGCATCAGTCCTGCAGGGCTGCCTGTACGACCTAGACGTACGAGGCGCGGGGAACGACCAGATCACCGCCCTGCGACCAGGCGGGGAATCAGGCTATCTCTCCCGGGTCACAGTCATTGAGGACGGTTCCTCCGGCGCCGCCGTCGTCGAAGCGGTGCGCACTGCGGCCATAGGCGACGGCCTCTACTCGCGCCACGAATACAGATTGGAAGCCGACTGGCCGTATCTCCTGGTGACGTCAACCTACCGGAACGAGTCCAATGAGTCCGTATCTGTCTCCCCGGCACCAGTATGGAAGGGGCTCGAAAACGAGCAGACCGTCGACGGCGTCATGATCGGAGATAGTATCGACCCGTTCGACAAGCGGGCTTACGCGATCGCGCCCGCGGATGCAGAACCCGTGCCTGCGGAGACAATGCTCGAACCGGGGCAAGCGCGAAGGTTCAGAATTCGAGTCGCAGTCGCCGACTCGCCCCTCGCAGCGTACGGCCTGCTGGCAGCCGAGCACGGGCCCGCCGGCGAGGTTGAGGGCACCATCACGGACACGGCGGGGGAGCCGGCCATCCACGGCTCGCTTGCGGTCTCGGTCGGCGGCGAGTGGGTGTCGCAGTACCCGAATGGCGAGGGCCATGTTGCCTTTCGACTCCCCGCCGGAAGCTATGACGCTCAGTTCCGGGATATCGGCCGTGAAGTGGTCGAGAGGACGATTTTGGTAGAGCGCGGCAAGAAGACCCGCTTTGATCTCGAGGTGGCTCCGGCGTCGGCCGTGAGTGTCGTGATTCGCGATGCGGCTGGCAACCCATCGCCGGGCAAGGTTCAATTCATCGGCGTGGACGGGACAGAAACGCCCAATTTCGGCACCGACTACCGTGTTCACGGGGGCAACCACCAGTATCAGACCCATGACGGACGGGTCAGGCAACAAGTGCCTCCGGGAAGCTACCTCCTGCGGGTCACCCTCGGACCCGAGCACGACCTTGTCGAGCGGCGCGTGCGAGTCGCTCCGGGGAAGATCGAGGAAGTCGAGGTCGCACTGGAGCGAACGGTTGACACACAAGGCTGGATCAGTACGGACTATCACGCCCACTCAACGCCTAGTGGCGACAACTACTGCAACACGAGGGACCGCATCATCAACTTCGCCGCAGAGCACATTGAATTCGCGCCGACCACCGAGCACCAGCGCCTGTACGACTGGTCTTCCCAGATCGAGCAACTCGGCCTGTCTGGCCGGATCAAGACGATTCCCGGCATCGAACTGACAGGGAGCGGCCAGCATTTCAACGCGTTTCCGATCAAACCGGACCCGATGGTACAGAACGGCGGGGCGCCGTTGTGGCACTTCGATCCGCGGATCAACGCAATCACCCTGCGGAATTGGGGCACCCCTACCCTAGCCGGGGGCTCTCGCATTGATCCAGCGGCAAACGCCCGAAGTCGCACCGGTCTCTTTGGTGGAGGCCCCGATCGCTGGGTCCAGGCCAACCACCCCGATGTCGGGGGCGTGTTCTTCGACCGGAATCGTGACGGCGTCGAGGATGGCGGGTTCGTCGGCTTTGAAGCGCTCATCGACGCGGCTGAGGTGTGGAGCGCGGAGATCCTCAACTTGAATCCGAGATACAACACCCGCGAAGGGGCGAACCGCACGTTCGGATGGCTGCAGATGCTGAACCAAGGCCGCCGCGTTTGGTGCGTCGCAGTAAGCGACGCGCATCGCATCTTCGGAAACGGTGTCGGCGGGTGGCGCACCTACGTGCCGAGTTCGACCGACAGGCCGGAGGAAGTCGACCACGAGGAGATTGTCAGGAACTCGAAGGCAGGGCGCATGATGATCACCAATGGCCCGTTCCTCGAAGTGTCTACGGGAGACGGCCTGCCAATCGGCTCGACAGTGATCGGCGAGGGATTCGTCGACCTGAAGATCCGGGTCCAGACGCCGAACTGGATGGAAATCGACCGCGTGCAAGTCTTGGTGAACGGACGCCAGCCGGAGCAGCTCGACTTCCGCAAGGCGAAGAACCCCGGGATGTTCAGGGAAGGAACCGTGAGCTTCGAGGAGACTGTGCGAGTGACGCTGCAGCAGGACGCCCACCTGATTGTCGTGGCGATCGGGGAGGGCTCCGACATTCAACTGGGCTGGGGGCTCAACCCTTATGGAGAGATGCATCCGGTCGCTTACACGAATCCGATCTTCGTGGACGTGGACCGAGACGGATTCGAAGCCAACGGGGATACGCTCGGACATCCGCTGATGACCTCGCCGCGTACTGGCTAATCCGCCTAGGATGCCCGCTAGTCCTCGATCCAGACAGGACTCGACCAAGCGATTTCGCCATCGTCCTGTGTCACGCGAAGGTAGTAGAAACTCTGCCCGTCAAGGGGCTGCTGGTCTACGAATTCGATAGAGGCAACGGATCCGCCCGGCGAGCTGGAATACACGAATTCGTTGCTCCGACATATCTCGATCGCCTTGATCGGCTGCGGGGACTGCACGTTGGCTGTGACCCTGACCGGGCCCCCGCCCTGCACGACCTCCGTCATGGTCGAGACGGACGATCACGCCGATCTTCAAATCCTGCCCCAAGTTACTGGTCCACTAAAGCCAAGCGAGCGCTACCTGATCGTATCGGACTCGACAGAGATCAGGTTCGAGCAGCTGCATACCTTACGCTTAGCGGCAGGCACGGGCGGGACTGGTTAGTTGTGAAAGAAAGGCTGAGGCAAGACGCAGTGCCGGTGGCCTCGCTACGGCAGCGTACGGTCGACCACAGCCAGGAGAGTAACCCTCCTCAAACTCTCGCCAGCACGCCAACACAAATAGGTAATGGACGCTGGATTCAATCCGTCAGTGAGAACTCGTACAAGACTGCCATCCATCTGCCGCAAGTGCCTTCTGTGGCAATCTGCGCTTGCCAAGGCCACGACCGTCAGCCTAGAGTGCGGGAGCAAGTGCATTGCAACTACACCAGAGACACGTAACAGTATTTTGTATGCGGATGCTTGCATCCATCCCTTGGCCTAGGATTGCTGTCCCCCTTTCTCCATGCCCTGCCAGACTCGACCTCTAGCCAATCAGACATGAGAACCAAGACACTGCAAACAAATAACTTAATGCGGGGTGCAATTCAGACTCCAAGACCTACGGAGCAATCAAATAACCGACCCTGAAAATGAGTCGGACTATCTGTCGGACGGGTGCATGACACTATGTTTGGATTTTGGCGGGGATGCATGGGTTATTGGCGCGTTCCGCCCAGAAGTCCTCGTAGTTGCCGCTGAGAACGCAACAGCGCAGGGCTAAGATTTCGTTGGCACCGTCCACGGTCCAGTACAT
>JAJEHF010000105.1 GCA_022823865.1 Bryobacterales bacterium | reverse complement strand
AGCGCCCAGCACCACGAACACGTCCGGCACCACCACGGCTGCGGGGTCGCCTTGGCGGTAGTACAGCGCCATGCTGCCTGCCACATAGGCGTCTTGCCGGGTCTTGAAATGCGTATCCAGCTGGTCGCGCATATCGATGATGGACCGCGCATGCGGGTCGGTCTCCATCAGGACCTTGCCGTCGGAGTAGGGGTACTCCACCGGTTGTTCCGCAGCCGGGTCGGTGCGGGCATCCAAGAGTGCGCCGGGAGCGGCCATGGCTGCATGATAGCAGCGGAATTGTGCCCGGGGCGCAGTCGGCGCGGGCCTGCTGGTCAGGTCAGGTTCCCTCGGCGCGGGCGGCTGAGGCCGAGCGTCAAACCTGCGGAGAATCGCTCCCCATGATCGAAGTTGCCACCATCGTCAAGCTTGCGCCGAGACAAGGAGTAAAAGGGACGAGCCCTCCAAGGCATCGCAAGACCATCCGGCCGCAACGGGGACCGAGTCAGGCATCGGCATCCGGTAGAGGGCGGACTGACTCCCCGGAATCCCCGTCCATGCCCGACAGTCTCTTGTCCGGCCGCTCTGCCTACCTTGGCGCGGTCCTCATCGTCGCGTTGCGTTTCGGGGCTAACCGCCGCCCTGGTTGATTTGAGGCCCAGCCTCGCTAGCCTTCGGTCCTAGGGAAGGGGCCGTGTTCGAGAATTTTTGCGGATTCTCCCTTGTAGTAGGCTTGTGCTGATGTCACATATCGATGTGTTGGACACCGGAGCGGGTGTTCTGGAGCAATACGCCGACGTATTTACGCCCAAGGCTCTCGACGTGATCGCAGGATTGGCCGCGCTCGATCGCGAGCGCAAGGACTTGATGCAGGCCAGATTGGAGCGCCGGCGCCGGCGCGCTCAGAACGCGGAGAGGATTCAGTTCCTGGATCCGGAATCGACGATTCCGCGCACACAGATCAAGGTCAGCGACGCACGGGCGGGGCGCTTCACCGGGTCCGCGATCCCCGAGGACCTGCAGTGCCAGTGGATACAGGGCACCGGCCCTGGCGCGAAACCTCGCTCTCCGATCGAAAAGAGTATCCGGAACGTGGCGTACGCGCTGCTTTCGGGCGCGGACGGGTGGATGTTCGACGGCGAGGACGCCTTGGGGCAGATCGAGAGCATGTCGCTCGACAACCAGCGAAACCTGCGCTTGGCGTTCGCTAGGGATCCGCTCTTCCTCGATGCCGCAGAGACTGTCGCAGGGGAGATGAACAGATGGGCGGAAGATTTCTTCGGCCACAAGATCATCGAGGACTGGCGAAGGCAGCTTGACTTCACCACCAAGATCTTCCGGGCGCGCGGTCTTCACTTGGAGGACCGCCACATTCGCAACGCCGACGGCAGCGGATTTTCGGCGTCGATCGTCGATGCCGCCCTGTACGCTGCCGGGAATCATCAGACCTTGGCGAACGAGGGCTCGAGCTTGGTTCTCTACCTTCCGAAGATCCAGACGGCGGAAGAAGCCGCGCTGTGGCACGAGATTCTCGGCGGCATAGAGTCGTCGTTGGGGTTGCAGGGCGGGGCGATCAAGACCTATGTCTTGGTCGAGCAGATCGAGGCCGCGTTCCAGTTGATGGAGATCCGGGCGGCTCTCGGAAACCGGTTCGTGGGATTCAACACCGGTCGCTGGGACTACATCAACAGCGTGGCTGACGCGATGGCCTGGCATCCGGACTTCATTCACCCGAACATCGATGCCGTGGTTATGACCTACGGCTACATGCGGAACTACGAGGACCGCGTGCGGCGAGCCACCAACACTCCCGATGCGGAGGGCCAGTGCGCGCTCTGGCAGGGCGGCATGGAACCCAACATTCCGGTCGGCTCTCCGGAGGGCGTGTCCGCGAGCATGCAGAAGGCGACTCTCGGTGCCGAGCGCGAGCAAAGAGAGGGAGCCAGCGGCAAGTGGGTCGCCCACTGGAAGATGGTGCATATCATTCGGCCGGTGTGGGAGAGGGCAGGCCAGGCCAACCAAGCGGGCCGCTCGTTCCCGGCCCTGACGCACACCGATGCCGACTCCGACGGTTTGGTGCTTCTCGAACCCGCCCCCCGAACAGTCCGCGGAGCCCGAGACCTAATCAGCGTGGCAGTCCAATATGGCAACGCCTTTGAACAGGGGTTCCAGGCGGCGGCTCTGAAGCCCGCGGACTTCTTCGGCAACGAAGACGTGCTCTACCTGATGGAAGACATGGCGACAGGGGAGATCCGGCTCAGCATCCTCTGGGAATGGCTGCACAAGAACGCCGCCCTCACGGCCGCGGACGAGGAAACCGGTGCCGAGGCAGGCGATCCGTTTACGGAGGAGATGTTTGCGCGGCTGCTTGCTGAAGAGTTCGCGAAGCTTCGCCAGGCGAGAGACGTTGACGTTCACGACGACTCGAAAGTCACGACGCTGCCGGTCTCGCGCGTTGTTGTCGACAACTATGTGAGGTGCGACCAGAAGGCCCCTTGGATGGTCGACCTGCTCAACGTCAACCTGACGGTCGAGCAGGAGGAAGCGGCCAGGCGCCGGACGGAAGACTTCCTGGATCTGTTCTCCAGGCAGGGTATTCGCATCACCAAGAACCTCGATTTCGCAGCAGGGTAGCGTCTGCTCCGGCTCGGTCGCACTCCGAAAACCGGGAAATAGGTTGACAAGCGCGCGGGTCAAGTAGGAAGAGTCTACGTTTAGACAGCAATCCTTAGCGACTTGTCGACGGCTGCTCCGTGGCGCTCGCTTGGACTTCTTGCAGCCATTCTCGGGCCTGATTCAGCATCGTTGCCGTCCGCTCCGGCTCCTGTTCGGCGAGATCGGTCTGTTCCGCCAAGTCGGTCGAGAGATCGAACAGCTTCGGCTGTTCGTCGCCGTCTTCGCCGGTCACCAGCTTCCAGTTGCCATCGCGCATCGCCAACCCGTCCATGAAGCTCCAAAACACCGGGCCTCGCTCTACGCTCGATCCCCGCAGGGTTTGGACCATGCTGACGCCGTCAAGCGGCCGGTCCGGCTTTGCTTCGATCCCGGCGAGTTCGGCGATGGTCGGCCAGATGTCCATCGTAGTGGCCAGCTGATCGGTTTGGCCGCCGGCTTGGATCGCGCCGGGCCGCCATGCGATCGCCGGCACACGGTGCCCGCCCTCCCAGACCGAGGCCTTGTGACCGCGCAGCGCGCCGTTGCTGCCATCGGGGGTCGCGCCGTTGTCGGAGAAGAACAGCACGAGCGTGCGCTCGGCGATGCCCAAGCGGTTCAGAGTGTCGAGAATCTCGCCGACGCCGCGATCCATTTCGGCGACCATTTCGTAATACTTCTGCCTGAGCAGCTCGTCAGGGAGCTCTTGGCGGCCCGAGAATCCGCCCACCTTGCGGAATCCGGCCGGGCCGTCTTCGGGGCCTTGATATGGGTAGTGCGGCGCTTCGTGCGCGAGATACAGGCAAAACGGCTCGTCCCCGCGCTCCTCGATGAAGCGCACGGCATGCTGGTTGATGAGCGTCGTCACGTAACCTCGCTCGCGCGACTGCTCTGGGCCGTGCCACCAGTCAAAGCGCCCGGCACCGTCAACGTGCGAGAAAAAGTCGACATTGCCGCTGACGTAGCCCTTGAATTCCGCGAAACCGTGGCGCGTCGGATTGTATTGCGGGTAGTACCCGAGGTGCCACTTGCCGAAGATGGCTGTGGCGTAACCCACCTCTTGGAGGGCCTCGGCGAACGTCCATTCGACATCCTGCAGGCCGTCCACGTGGGTCGGCCGGTCCTCGGGCGCGAAGATCACCACAGGCACCCCGGCGCGCTGCTGGTAGCGCCCCGTCAGCAGCGCGGCGCGGGTCGGGCTGCAGACGGCTCCGTTGGAGTGGAAGTCTGTGAACTTGAGACCCTCGAGAGCCATGCGGTCGAGGTTTGGGGTGTCGATCCAGCCGTCGTACGTGGACAGGTCGCCATAGCCGAGGTCATCGGCCATGATGACGACGAAGTTCAGAGGCCGCTCCTCGTCGACCGCGGCTGAACAGCCGAGAAGCAGAGGCGCAGCAGCTAGCAAGAATCGCATTTCGCCACTAGCCTACGCTAGTCGCGGGGGGATGAGCTTTGGGCCTGCCAGCGCGAGTTCCGCCGGTGGGCGTGAGTGGGGAGACTCGTGCCGACTGCGATCAATCGCGCCGACCTCCGTATGCGGCTTGCCGCATCGTCGGCCAGGCCTCGTCGCGAAACTCCGGCTGCAGACCGGAGCCGCCGACGCTCGCATCGCGCAGACGGAAAGGCACGTGCGTCCCCTTTTCAGCTCGCAGTGTCAACCGGATCCCGTTCTCAATGACGGCGCGAAGCGTGAGGTCGTACCTAGCTGCGTAGCGCTTGGCTTCCATCACCAAGTCGTCCGGAAGCTCCACTGTGGTCTTCACGGAACAAGCCTACCATCGGGTATGGATACCCGTATCCACTTGCGATTGGCCAGAGTGCGCTTGGGCAAAGTTGACGTCAGAGCGTTCCGAAGGCATGGCTAGCAGGAATCGCGTTTCATCACAGCACTACGCCAGTAGGGCGCAGCGCAGGGGCGAGTACGTGCGAATGGCGCTTACCGAACGAAGGCAGTGACGGAGCTGATCCCTTCGCCCTGCCTGACGGTGACAACGCTGTTCGCCTTGACCGGTCCGAGGGTCTCCTCGGAACCGTCCGGCCAAGTGATTGACAGGTCTGCGGAGCTGGCCTCGCCGATGCCGAAATGCACGCGCAGATCGCTCTGCGAGATGTGGTAGCCGCCGCTCCTGACCTCGCTGATCTGGCCCGTGCCGCCCGCGGTCACGCCGATGCGCGCTCCGATCGCGGCTCGTCCCGAGCCAGACCGCGCGTCGACCAAGATCGCGTTGGCCGTGGGTGCGTACTGCTTGAGCAGTGACGGATCCTCGTGCATGTTGACGGTCACGATCTCGAGCGTGCCGTCGTTGTCCAGATCGGCCACTGCGATACCGCGCGAGGAGTGCATCTCGCTCACGCCCGGGCCTGCCGAGTCACTCAGATCATGGAAACGCCCCTGCCCGTAGTTCCAATACACCAGCCGCCGCTGTTTGAACGTCTCGCCCACGCCCGCCTTGTCAACGCCCGGGTAGACGTGCCCGTTGGCGACGAAGATGTCCGTCAGGCCATCGTGGTCGATGTCAAGAAACGCGGTGCCCCAGCCCAGGTACTTCGTGTTGACCGCCAAGCCGGTCGGCACGGTCTCGTCGATGAACATCTGCATGCCCTCGTTGAGGTAGAGCGTGTGGGTGTCGTTGGAAAAGTTGGTCTTGAAGATGTCCAGATCGCCGTCTAGGTCGAAGTCCGCCGCGGTCACGCCCATGCCGGCCTGCTCCTGTCCGTCCATGTTGTAGGCGGTGCCGGAGATGACTCCGATCTCCTCGAACGTGCCGTCGCCTTGGTTGTGGAAGAACAGACTGGCCGTGGAGTCGCACGACACGTAGACATCGACCCAGCCGTCGTTGTCGAAGTCTCCGGTCAGCGGCGTGAAGCCGTAGTATTGCTTGGCGGTGTCCACGCCGGCCGCCGCGGAGATGTCTCGGAACGAGCCCGTGCCATCGTTCTCGTACAGCGACATGGACTCGCCCGGAAGTCCGCGCGGGCCGCAGAGCACCGCGAGGCCCTTCCAGCGGCACTCGCTGTTCTCGCCCGGCTTGGGCGTCTTGGCCGGGTCGAAGCGCAGGTAGTTGGCAGAGAAGAGATCCAAGTCCCCGTCGCGGTCGAAATCTAGGAACGCGCAACCGGTTCCCCAGCGGGTGGAGGGTTCGGTCAGGCCGCGCTCGGCCGTCTGGTCGACGAACTTGCCCTTGCCGGTGTTGACGTAGAGGCGATTCTGGCCCCAGTGCGGGATGTACAAATCCTCGAAGCCGTCGTCGTCCACATCGCCGACGCACGCGCCTTGGGCCCAGCCGGTGTGGCGGATACCCGCCTCCTCGGTCACGTCGGCGAAGCGCAGCCCGCCCAGGTTGCGGTACAGGTAGTGGCGAGGTTCGGCTCCTTCGGCCTCGAACTGGTCGCCCCCGATCAGCAAGATGTCGGCCAGCCCGTCGCGGTCGTAGTCGAAGACCGCAGTGCCGGTGCCGGTCGACTCGACGATGTAGTTCTTGAAGGTGGGCGACCCTGACACCGCCACGCCGCGCAGGCCCGCCTCTGCGGCGACATCGCGGTATTCGATCACGGGCGCCTCGACTCCTTCTGGCAGCGGCCGCTTGGGTTGGGCGGCGACATTACTGGAAGCGGAGCCTTGACCGAATGCCGATCCCGCGCAGAGCGCTGTGCCGACAGCGACAACGCAAAGGGCTGCGCCGGATCTCATCCACCGCAAGTGCATGTCCATGTTCAGGATAGCCAGTCAGCAAGCTGGCTGGTTGCGGGCTCTCCCAAGGCGTGGCGACACTTTCGAAGGCGGGGCGGGGAACACCCCTGTCCTTGGCCGCTTGCTGGCCCACTACGTTCTGTGAGAATCGAAGAAGGCTCGTGGCGCTTCTGGACTCGACGATCTTGTCCCCGGACCTAAGCGGCGCCTTCTCGAGCCATCTCGTGACCACTCGCGGCCAAGACGCGCGAACTCGCAACGCCCGCTTCGAGGCGGTTCATGCGCGCTCTGCCCGAGTCGGTTCTTCGCACGCAGTCGCCGCCGGACCGCTACTCTCCTGACGACGCGGCCCTAGCGGCTAGAGCGCGCTTTGCCGCCCGCCGCGCTCGGGAATGCTCCTTTGCCTGCCGTCCGTGGCGCTGGTTGAGGACCGAGTACGCTTCGCGGATCGCCTTGGCGTCGCTCTCGTTTGCGGGCAGTGCCGTGTAGATGATCGAGCCCATCTCGTCTTCCGATTGGCGGCCCCAGAACACGCGCTTGGGCGGGTTGGACGGGTTGCGCGGATTCTCGGCGGAGTTGTCGTACCTGATGCGCGAGTGGATGGTGGCCCCCGCCGGAAGCATGATCGGCTCCTCGTACACGTACATGTCCTGCCAGGTGAAGTCCCAGTCCTTGATCCAGATCAAGGGCACCTCGCTGCCATCCGGGAGTTCGGCCCACGACTTGAACTCCTTGCCGATGTAGTGGGCGTGCGGAGTCACGCCGTAGAGTTCGACAGCGGCGGGCAGTGTGAAGGACTCGCCGATCGTGAAGCTCGCATCGCCGGGGGCGATGTCGATACCCGCTCCGCTACCGAAGCGCGGCGGGAGTTGGAACGACAGCCGCGTACGCGAGGCGGGCTTCTCAGCGAAGTACAGCGCGATGGAGGAGCGCTCGGTCTCCTGCTTGCCCGAGGGGTGGAAGTGCGATTCGAACAGGAAGTCGCTGCCGGCTGGCAGAAATAGCGGGGAGCCTTCGGGGAAGACGCGTGCCTGTCCGCCGACGGCCCAGCCAGAGAGGCTGCGCTTGCCTGGAATCGGGCCCATCCCCGAGTAGCCGGGCGTCTTGTCGCGCGCATCGAATTCGCGAGCCTTGCCCGAGGTGTCGGCCTTGAACAGGCTGTGGTGGACGACAGTTCTCGCCTGCGGCCGGAACTGCAGGGCACGGACCCACTTGTCCTCCGTCGTCGGCACGCGCGTCGGGAAGTTGCGATAGATGTCGGGGCCGTCGGCCGGGATCGTGAAGGGCTCTTCCATGCTCAGGACCAAGTCTGGCTCGCCCAGCAGCCAGCCTGCGGGGAAGGTCGGCGGCGCGGGCGCGCTGCCTGGCCCTTCCGGCGCTCCGGCCTCGGCCCACGCGGCCAGCGTGGCGATCTCTTGGTCGGTAAGCCGCCGCTCGCCCTTGAACTTGCCGTAGCCCGGCTCCGCGTTCCACGGGGGCATGTAGCGGGTGCCAGTGACGGCGCGGATCAGCTGCGCGCGCTTGGCGGCGTCCTCGTAGGTCAGCAGCGAGAACGGGGCGGCCTGGTCGGGGCGGTGGCACGAGGCGCAGCGCTCGTGCATGATCGTCGCGACGTGCTCGTTGAAGGTGACCGCGTCGCCTCGCGTCGAGTCCGCCGCAAGGGCTGTGCCGAAACTCAGCAGCGCGAGTCCGCCGGCTAGAGCGATTGGGACATATGGGGTCTTCATGGGGTTTCCTGCAGCTGGGCCGTCCCGAACTTGGAGATGAAACATCCGATTGCTTGCGTGCGTGGCTGGGAGACGGCCCTGCCAGCCAGCACGTCTTCGAGCGCATCCCTCAGGTCGTGCTTCGTCGCCTGGCGGCGAGGCGTTCCGAGGTCTGCGTAGAAGTTGTTGATGCGACCGCGGTAGGCGAGATTGCCTGCGCGGTCGAAGAGAGCCGCTTCGGGAGTGACGCTGGCGTCGGCCAGGGCCACCAGAGCGTGGTTCAAGTCATGCACTGCGGGCGCGGTGTTTTCGTAGGTCTGCCGGTGCTCGCGAATCTGGTCGGCAGTGGCGGTCGCATCGACGTAGGCCATCAAGCAGCGCGTGTCCCGGCTCGAGTACTCGTCGCAGATGCGGCGGATCTCGGGCATGAAGCGGTTCGAGATCGGGCAATCCTGGGTGACGAAGTACACGACCGTGGCCTTGGAGTTCGAATCGGGCAGCGCGTGCTCGTTGCCATCGACGTCTACCAGCATTGATGCTGACAGCGGCATCGAGGTTAGGGCGAGCAGCAGAAATGCGACCGGGAGATTGATCATCGCGCTGCACGCTTATCGTAGCAATGAACCCCGCCGGATCCCACCGAGATTCGGAGCGAATTCCGCCTTGGCCGATTGTGCAAACAGCCCCGGACTGCCCATCAGGGCTCGCTCAGGCGGAAGACGTATAGAGCGTTGTGGCCCTCCGGGCTCACAAGCTCGGGCGTGAGGAAAGTGGGGATTCGCCATGGGCTGCCTCCGCCTCTGGCCGTTGCCACCGCCAGGTACTGAACGCCGTCCACCTCGTACGAGATCGGGTAGCCCATCACCGAGGTGCCGAGCCGGCTCTTCCACAGGACCTGTCCCGTCTCGACGTCATAGGCGCGCACCCAGCGGTCGAAGTCACCGGCGAAGACGAGTCCGCCCGCTGTCGTGAGGGCGCCGGTAAGGAAGGGGGCGCGTTGCTCCACGCTCCACACCTCCTCCAAGGTCACGACGTCGTAGGCCGCCAGCTTGCCGAAGCGCCCGGCCGTCCCCGGCATCTCCATCCAGGCCCGATCAGCCTGGTTGCCGCCGGAGCCGACCTCGAGCGCGGTCTTTCGCCCGGCGATTTCCATGCAGCTCTGACTCAGCGGGGTGACCAGCAGGCGCGTCTGGGGATGGTAGCCGGCTGCCGGCCAGTTGTGTCCTCCGGCGGTCGACGGGCAGACCGAGACCCACTCTCCCACCTTGGCGTTTGCGATGTCCGCGCGGTAGCGCACCGCGCCGGTCTTGGCGTCCACGTCGAGGATGTTCTGGAATACCGTCTCTGTGTGTCCCAGAAAGGTGCCGTCGCGGCGGTCGAGCTTCCACAGGATTCCGTGCTTGCCGATCGAGAGCACAATCGGCCGACCCTCGATGTCGACCAGCACCCGCTCGAAGGCCTCGTCCATGTCCAGCGACTCGCCGGGCACGTGCGCGAAGTGCCACGCGATACGTCCGTCCTGCAGTTCGAGCGCAAGGGTCGAATTCGTGTACAACGTCGCTTCGTCTGTGCTCAGGCCCCGGCTGGCTGCAACCCACGGCTTGGCCTGCGCGGTGCCGAAGTAGGCCAGTCCCAGCTTCGGATCCCAACTGCCCGTCATCCAGACGTCCCCGCCGCCGCGGAGCTCGAACGGCAGGTCGCCCCAAGTGTCGCCGCCCGGCTGTCCCGGCCGGGCGATCGTGAAGGTGCGCCACAGCTCGCGGCCCGTGCGCGCGTCGTGGGCGGTGATGAAGCAGCTGTCTTGGTAGAAACGGCCGCACCCGTTGATTCCGTTGATCACCCTGCCGTCTGCGACGATCGGGCCGGTGGAGTTGGTGTAGCCCTTCTCGTGGTCGGCGATCCGGGTCTCCCAGCGGACCGTGCCGGTGGGCGCGTCGAGGGCGACCATGTGCGCGTCCGCCGTGGCGACGAAGATCAGGTCCTCCCAGATGGCCAGCGTCCTGAGCTGGCTCTGGCCTCCGCCCTCGGGCAGGCGCCGGCGGTACTCCCAGAGCGGGGTGCCGTCCCTGGCTTCAAGGGCTTGCACGACGTTCCCCGGGTTGCTGAGGAACAGGACGCCGTCGCGCACCAAGGGCGCCTGCTGGCTCCGTCCGTCCTCCATCCCCCAGCTCCAGGCCAGCTGCAGGCGATGGACATTGGCGGTGTTGACTTGGGAGAGCGGGCTGTAGCCCCAAGAGCCTGGGTTCCCGCGCCAGTGGAGCCAGTCGCCGCTGGGAGGGTCGGCGAGCTCGGCGTCCGTGGGCGGATTGAACCTGCCGAGCGAACGATACCTCCGCGTGACGCCCGTCGGGCTTTCGAGAACCTCGCCGACCTCCAGCGGCGGCCTGTCGACCGCGTGCGCTGACGGCCCGGTGCCGGGGCGGCCTGGAACCGGAGGGATGACGTCGGCTCTCGAATCCCTACCCTGTACGGTCGCTTCGGTGGCGGCGACCGGGTTCGGCGTGCCCACACGTCGCTGTCTGGCTGTGCCGGCCGGTCGGGTGTCCGCTCGGGCCGGACTGCCCGCGACCGCCTGCCCTTCCGACGAGAAGGTCAGCCGTGTCGCGCCGGGCGGGACTCCGTTTTCCCGGAGCATGTATGCCACGACTGCGGCGTATTCCTCGTTGCTGAGCCCGGCCGGCTTCTGCACCGGCATCGTGGCGCGGACATAATCCAGCAGTTCGCTGACCGGAGTGCCCGCCCATTGGGCCAGGAAGTTCGGACCGGCTAGCTCTGGGGCCTCGAAACGCCCGCGGAGGCTCTCCAAGTGGCACTCCGAGCACGCCGCCCGATAGACCGCCAGGCCTGCTTCGGCCTGCTCGGCCGTGTAGGCAGCTTGCGGGCCTGACGCGGTGTCTGGGGCTTGGGCGCTCGCCTGCGGCAGCGACGCAACGACCGCGGTCGCGACGAAGAGCCTGCGGGCGCTTGCGAAGGCAGCCATCGTGTGTTCCCGCCGTCTCCGGCAGGATTATAGCGTTGCCGGATCCTCCAGAGATGCGAACGCGCCGGTCTGCCGTGAGACGCGATCCGTCCGATTCTGGTTGGCGAATATCCCGAGCGAGGTCCTCGTAAGGTTGTGGCTTATCCGGATCCCCGCGAGAAGCCTGCGCACATCATCCGAGATCGAGTGAGTCTCCGGATCGAAATGCAAGATCGTCCTTCGATGGTGCGCACACCTCCTCGAAGCGGCTGTTCATCTCCTCATTGGACAAGACTGACCCGGCTGCGTCTGTTCCGAGGAGACCTCGCAGTTCCGTTCTTCGGAATCCCGATTAAGCGTGTATGCTTGGACTTGAATGGCAGGGAATTCGTTCGTCAAATCAAGTCTTAGGGCTCTCGCCAAAACAAGTTCGTTGTTTTGTGTTTGCATTTTGGTATCCTAGGGGGGCATGGGTGATGCGGTGCAAAGCATCCGGAGCCGGTACGAAGCCTTGCGGCCTGTGCTAGACGAGAGAAGCCGTCGAGTC
>JAJEHF010000209.1 GCA_022823865.1 Bryobacterales bacterium | reverse complement strand
CACTAGTGTCGCGTTAGAAGTTATTGAAAACAAAGGGCTTACGAATGAGACCATAGATGATTCTGTAGCGTCGTTCTATAAGTGCTTTGTTTTCAATGATTTGGATTTCCCGCCAGAGGCCAGTTGCAGCGAAAAAAGTGTGCGATTTCCGGGCTCCACTCACCCCTTCGACTTGCTAGACGGCACCGCCAACGGGCTTGGCGCACTGCTGCAAGGCGGCCTGTCGTGGGCAGCGCGTGGTGCCTGCGGTCGTTCCGGCCGATGTGGTTCGGGCAATGGTGTTTCCGGGTCCGGACAGCCTTGGTCGCATGTGGTCGGCTCCGGTCAGGTCTCGAAGAGCGGCAGTTGCCCCGTCAAGGCTGGTCCGGGTGGCGGCCAAGATTCCGTAAGTAACTCATAGAGCGAGACTTGTTCGAACGGTGTGACCGAGATGGTCTGCATCATGCGGTACGGTGACAGCTCAATGTCGAGTTCCTTGCGGATGATCGCCACCAAGGCATACACGGCCACCGCAATCCAGATTTGCGACTTCACAGCGTTCTCCGAAGTTCCGAAGAAACGTTGAATCTCAAGGTGTTGCTTCGCCCAACGGAACCAGAGTTCGACTTGCCAGCGCTGCTTGTACAGAGCGCAGACCGTCGTGGCGGGCAGATCCCGGCGGTTGGTGAGGAACACGAGCCGCTTGCCGGAGTCGGGATCTTGGTAGCGGATGCGGCGCAGATGCAGGGGATAGGCTTGCCGCGCCCGCTTGCCATCCAAGGCGATCAGCTGGTCCGCCTCGATGCCGAGCTGGCGGTCCTTGGGACAGGAGTAGACCCGATGCCAGAGCAGGTTCTTCTTCGCTCGCGTGACGAAGCTGGCCCCGGCCTGATGCAGTCGGAAGAGTCTGCGGAAATCGACATAGGCGCGGTCCATGACGTAAATCGCACCCGGTTCGGGCACGATCAGATCCAGTGCTTTGACATCATGAAGTTTCCCGTCCGAGACATGGATGAAGGAGGGTAGCGAGCCGCGTAAGTCCAACAGGGTGTGGAGTTTGATGGCAGCCTTGGTGGCCCGGAAAGGGGCCCAGCCAAACACCGCCAGGCACAGGTCGACCGTCGAGGAGTCGAGGGCGTAGACGGTGTCGTCCAGGTTGAGGCCGAGGTCTTCGTCGGCGTACAGCGGGCGAGCCCGGTCGATCAGGTGCTGGGCAAGCTCCTGATAGATTCTCCAGGGGCGCCGCTCGTTAGCGCGGGCTAGTGTCGAGCAGCTGATCGGCGCGGTGAAGCCGGCATGGTAGCGCTTGGCGGGAACGGCATCTAGGCAGGCCACTAGGTCCCGCAGACTCCTGCGGTGGGTCAGTTGGGCGAAGGCCATGGCGCGGAACTGCTGAGCGCAGTTCAGATGGCGCACACCGCGGTCGCCGTTGTGTCGGGCGACCATGCGGGAGAATGCCATCCAAGGGACGAACTGCATGAGTTGAGCGAAGACGGTCTGACCACGATACATGTCCAGACACGTTAGTCGACATGAGTGAGGGATGTGGAAACAACGCATCCACTGAGGCTTGCGGGCTCAAGTCTCTAACACCCGAAAACATCCCGTAAGGCATTGAATTATAATGGGTTATAAGCAATTGATCGGAGCCTCAACGCGACACTAGTGAGCTGTTTCCTCAGACACTCCGAATGCTCGGGCGCAAACTCGCGTGAGAGCCTCTTATGGGATCCCCGAGGCAGCGGGATTTGCGGTTTCTGGGATTTGCAGCCTTAGTCCCGGTTAGGAACAAGTCCGCTCCCTGCTGGATGATGGGGTTACCAGCCAAGCGACCGCGGCAACGCAGGAGAGCGAACTTGTCCCCGAGAGACACTCTAGCACCGTACTGGATCATGTTCGAGCAGGAGCCGGGCGGATAACCTTAGCAGTGGCAGTGAGTGCGGGTGGGCCTTCACCCACCCTCACCAGCGCTCGCAGCAAACTACTGCCAAGTTTGCCAGTCCCTTCTGATCAGTCACTTGCTGCTTCAATCGATTTCATTTGCCAAGGGCTGCGTCGCCGGAGCTGATCATGTCGGCGCTCCCGACGATCAGTGGGTCCGGTCGATCTACGACGCGGGCATCCTTGTTGGTATAGGGCAGCGCGGCCAAGAAGTGCCGCATGCAGTTCAGACGGGCACGCTTCTTGTCGTCGGACTTGACAATCGTCCACGGCGCGTCGGCCGTGTCTGTGTAGAAGAACATGGCCTCCTTGGCAGCCGTGTATTCGTCCCACTTGTCGAGGGACTGGCGATCGACCGGTGACAGCTTGCAGCCCTTGAGAGCGTCTTTCTCGCGGGCTTCAAAGCGACGTTTCTGCTCCTCCCTAGTGACGGAAAACCAATACTTGAACAGCAGAATGCCGCTGCGGACGAACATGCGCTCCAGTTCGGGCGCCTGACGCATGAATTCCAAATACTCCTTCCCGCCGCAGAACCCCATGACCCGCTCGACGCCGCCGCGGTTGTACCACGAGCGGTCGAAGAGCACGATCTCGCCTCCCCGTGGCAGGTGACGGATGTAGCGTTGGAAGTACCACTCGGTCCTCTCCCCGGAGGTCGGCTTGTCGAGCGCCACCACCCGGGCACCACGCGGATTGAGATGCTCCGTAAACCGCTTGATCGTCCCGCCTTTGCCAGCGGCATCCCTGCCCTCGAACAGGACGATGATCTTCCGGTTCTTGGCCTTCACCCAGTCCTGTACCTTGAGCAGCTCCACCTGCAGCTCAGCCTTCTCCCGCTCGTAGACCTTGCGCGCGAGCTTCTGCTCGTACGGGTACTCGCCGGTCTCAAAAAGCCGACGGATGACGTCGCGGTCTCGGTCCGGCGCTGCCAACTCGGATGTGCCACCACCGTCCTGTACGACAACGCCAGCGTTTCGTGGCGGATCCACCGTCTTCCCGCCGCTGTTTTCGGCCATCGCGGTGTCTCGTCCCACCCCGCAACAGGCTATCACGGCTGGTCGTGCTACAGCGTCCCTGGGCCCTCTGCCGAACACAGCAACGGTCGCATCGCCGATTCGGCCCGCTTCTGTTGCACGACTGAACCCCTGCCAGACATTCCCGGGAAGCTGGTCCTTGCCGGATCTTGGCCTCCGTTCGTCAAAGCCCCGCTTGAACTGCCGACTTCCGAGCGGTTCTTCGACTATCCCGCACAGCCATGGACAACCGGCAGGCATCTTCGCAGTTCGCTTCACTGTCTCGGGCCGGGCCATGTCGTTGTGGCACGACCGAAGGACTACGGCTCCCACCAAGCTGAAATGGGGCGCAGGACGCGACGGGCGAAGCGCCTCGCAAGCAATGGCCGAATATCGTTTCGGTCGGTCGAGCCGAGCTTCGTCACGCCGAATGGCCCGGGACTGCGGCCCCATGGACCACGGCAGCGTTGCCTGGACCGACCAGTCCGATGCAACACGAGGTCCGTGCCGCGCTGGCTTGCGCTCGACCTGTCGGCTGGACTTGCCCGCTGCCGGCTGGGGCGCGCACGTGACTGCCGAGACTGGCCGATCTCTCAATCACGGCCTGTTGGCGCGACACTCTATGACTGCCGACTCTTCCGGGATCGGAGATTCCCGGGGCACTCCCCGAAATCCGCTCCCCGTCGTTGCACTCGGCCCGCGATTGCGACCGAGCGCAAAGTAGATCGCTTCGCAGCATTGCCGCCCCCCAGCAGTTGAGAATTCTGAGCCGACCGATGTCGTTCGAGTTCGCGATCTCTGCCGTCCGCGGCACCCACTTGATTCCCGATCAGGCACCTCCGGAGAGCATCCGTGCCAGCCCGCCCAGTGCCTGCTCGATTCGGGCCGCATCGATGTTCTCCGGCAGCGGGACTGCAATCATCGGACGGTTCGTTTGCGGGTCTGTCCGAACAAGTTGCGAGATGCCCGCCTGTACAGTCGAGGGTGCCTCGCCAGAAGCCTGCCGCGCGACTTGGCCAGCGGGTTGGACGGGTGGTCCAGCCAACGCTTCGAGAAATCTCGTGCCAGCTTCAAAGAGCCCCGTCAGCGCGACCTCGATGCCGGGTGCGGCCGGGGGACGGTCGGTACCGCCACCGGGCGGTGGCCCTGGCGTGTTGACCGGCGACGGAGGGGGTTTTGGGGTCGGCGGAGTGGCGGGTTCCGCGCTGGAGGTCGGCTCGGGGACTCCGGGCTGCTTGTGCCCGTCTGTGTCCGGTCCCTGGTCCCCGGCCGGTGGGATAGGCTCGGCCTTGCGCTCGCCACCGTCCGCAGCCCGGGAGGTTCCATCCATCATCTCCTTGACCACTTTGAGAAATGTCGAGCGGCCCAGCTTCTCGAAGCTCACCTCGTCGGCGGTCGAATCGAAGAGCCCTGAGAAGAGGGCCCGCTTGAGTTGCATCGTCTCCCAGACCCGCACTTCGATGCTCCCTTCTGTCACCATGTGAATCACTTGCACAGGCTGGGCCTGCCCCATCCGATGCACCCTTCCGATGCGCTGTTCCAAGCGTGCCGGATTCCAAGGCGGCTCGAAGTTGATGACAGCCGAAGCAGACTGAAGGTTGAGGCCCACCCCGCCCGCATCGGTGGAGAGAAACACCATGCAGTTGGGATCTTCTCGGAAGCGGTCCATCAAGGCGCCGCGCTTGGGGCTGGGAACGCCGCCGTGCAGCGAAACGAAGTCGATCCCTAGCTTGGCCAGTTCCTGTCCGGCGAGGCGGGTCATCCGCTCGTACTCGCTGAAGACAACGACCTTCCGTCCTTCCTCGACCGCGAGTTCGCGGATGATCTCTTTGAATTCCTGCAGCTTGGGAGAGTGGTTCGTCTCCTTGTCGTAGAGGAACGTCGAATTGCAGAGCATCCGCATGTTCTGGATGGCGCAGGTGATGCGACGCAGGTCCACTTCCGACAGCCAGCCCTGTCTGGACCATTTGTTCATCAGCCTGCCGAGAATCTCGTACTGCTCCCAGTAAGGGCCAGCTTGCTGCTCGGTTAGCGGAACGGAGAATACTTGGTCGGTTCGCTCCGGCAGCTGCCTCAGTACCTCGTCGCGTCGCCTGCGCAGCAGGAGAGGCTCCAGCTGCCTGTGAATCTGATTCAACCCGCGATAGCCAATCAGCTTTCCGGTCTCTGTGGTCTGGACATGGTCGTGCAGGAAGCGGAAGGCGGGGCCGAGTGCGCGACCATCCACGAACTCGACAACCGAGTAGAGTTCCTCGACTTTGTTCTCCAGCGGCGTCCCGGTCAGGACGAACGCGTACCGGCTTTTGAGCTGCTTGACCGTTTGCGCCGTCTTTGTGGCCCAATTCCGGATGCGCTGGGCCTCGTCCAGAATGATCAGGTCGGGCGCGAGGGCTTGGATCGCCTCCATGTCCCACCGCACCAGTTCGTAATTGATGAGGTTGAAGAATTTCGGGTCGTCGTAGCGCTTAATCCTTAGTCGTCTGTCACCGTCGATGACCTGCACCGACAGGTCGGAGAACTTCTCGATTTCGGTCTTCCACTGGTACTTTACGGAGGCGGGCGAGATTACCAAGACACGTTCGATACCCCGCCGGCGCTTCAAGAGCGTGGCTGCTGCGACGGCTTGGACCGTCTTGCCCAGCCCCATGTCGTCGGCCAGCACAACCCGGCCGCGGCTAGCCGCAAACAGGACGCCTCGCATCTGGTACGGAAACAGCGAGACCTTCACCAGTCCGGGCAGGACGGACTGGCCCGCCTCGATCTTTTTGAGCTGCTCGCTCTCCCACGCGAGGCCTTCGTCACGCTCGTTCACACGGTCTACGTAGTCGAGGACGTCGCTGTAGACAACGGCTGTGCCGTCGGCGCGCCGCAGCTTCCCCAGGATGGTCGCGAAGCGCGGGTACTGCGCTTTCGGCAGGAGCCCTGATTCGTCGAAGTAATCGGCAGCGACCGCCTCAAGCGTTGGATCTGGCCGGTCGGGAAGCTTCAACTGGACTTCAAGGCTCTCGCCGTACAGGAGGGAGAGGGACGCACGCTCGCGCTCGTAGCGCTTGTGCTCCAGCTTGGAGCGGTACCGTCGACGCAAACGTGCAAGCAGGCTCTCAATGTGCTTGCATGTTCCCAAGGTATTGCGGGCGAAATCAGGGCAGGAACAATAGTTGTCGAAGAGGCCCGGGCCACGCATTGCGACCTTGTACTCGGTGTCACTGGCCGAGAGCACTTGGTAGTCGCCGAAGGGCTTGCCTTTGGGCCGAGAAAGGATCCGCTTGATTGCTTCGCTCGCACGTTTCTGACGCGCTTGGATCTGTTCTTCGACTAGCATGGCCCGTTCCTTCGTCTACCCGCCACGGCCCCGAACCGCGGACGGTTTCCGACAATCATAGCGATTCCCGAGCAGGCTTCCGCCGAGGCCGAGGCCGAGGCGCAGTTCGCCTTGCGTGGAAGCTCTGCGAGGTCTGTTGCCTTGAGTCGAATCTGAGGTCTTCGCCAACCGTTTAGCGGATCCCGCAAGGCAGATTGTTCTCGAAGCCAAGCTCTCGGCCTCCATGTCGGAACTGGGCTGGTCGCGAGCGTCACTGACCATAGTGGACGACGATTTGGGAATCCGCGATCCAAGGAGCGGCTGGGCAGCAGCAGCTGGGAGGCACACCGCGGGGAATCGGACGGCACCGAAAAATCTGTGATCAGAGGCCCCTGAAGAGCGTTACGCGATTACTGAGAGACACTGGTCGATTTGCAATGACTGTTCAGCGGGCGGCACCGGCAATCGAATTGCTAGCTCGGGGAGCCTTCACTACGGGACTTCTGGCGCTATCTGGCCTAGCCGGTCCGGCCGCGGCTCTACGAGACGACTGGTCGCAAGTCGAGCGGCTTAGGATCCTTGCCGAAACAGCTTCATCGTTCAGGCGAGATCACCGACGACCGGACACTGCCCGTGCGGGCTAGAAACGGCTCGGCCAAATGAGGACCTCCGTCTCTGAGTCAGTTCGTACACCTCATGCTCTGCCCCAGCGGCGATGGAAGTGCCGGGCGTACGGGCCGAGCTGCCCGCCCGTTCCAACTCGAGCACGGAGAGCGGGTATTCGCTCTGGCCTGGCCACTTCGCCGTCCGCGTGTCTGCCTTGTTAGCACCCACCCGGTCGCACCGCGCCATCCGTGCGAAAGCGAAGTGCAGCATGGACTCTTGGTCGCGGGAGGTGGAAGTATAGTAGAGGGATGCCGCAGTGGATTGCGAGCGCAGCGACGGTGGTTACCGCGTTGGTAGCGCTTGCGGCATTGATCGTAAGCATCTGGGCGAGCCGGCGTGTCGCTCGCAAGCGGGAGTTTGAACTCCTCTTGGAACGGATTGATCGGGAGGCTGCCAAGCGCGAGGAGCGGATCGATCGGGAGGCCGCCAAGCGTGAGGAACGGATCGATCGGGAGGGCGCCAAGCGCGAAGAGGCAATCCGGGCGGTGATGGATCGCAGCGACAGAAAGTTCGAAGTACTGCAGAAGCGAAGCGACGAGTTGTACCGGCAGCTGGTGGAAATCACCGCACGAGCGACGTACGCCGGTGCCGTTCCAGAGAGGGCGGCGGAGGTAGCTCCCGCGACTGGCCAGGGCGAGGCGGTGGCCGCACAGGATGTGCTGGGTGGCCAGCCGAGCGACTAACGATCGACCGTGGCTAGCCGACCGTCGAGCGCAGCAGCCACAGGCGAGCGGCTGGCATGCCGGTTGGCGTGGATGGCTGGAGTGGGCGGGGCAGACAGGCGCTTGATTGGCATTCACCCGCTCGAAACTGACCACGGCCCGGTTCGTTTGGCGCAAGCCGGAGCACAGCTGGACCACGAGCGATCCCATCGCAGGACGGCCTCATGGCTCCCACCAGCGGGAGCCGCATGCACAAATCGACGGAGTTGTTTCGGCAAGAGGCCTTACGCCAGAGGTTCGGACCAAGGCGTGCTTGTCCACCCCAGATCTAGCCTCTGGACGTATGTGCTTCAGGGGTCGGTTCGAATCAAGCGATAGCGGCTCGATTACGTTGAGGCTTCCAGACCGGCAGGATAGACATTCGGGCGAAGCCTGATCCGTAAGGTGGGGATACGGAGACTCCTCGCGAGGCGCTACGCCTGCTGGATCACGAGAGGCGTGACCGTCGCCGTGACCTGGATGTTCTCAGTGAGGAACAGCGATCCCCTACCCCGGATTCTATGGCACCGGGACGGGCCTTGCCGCTTTTGGATTCTGGCGGCAAGGATGGCGCCGCATCTACCAGGCACCGCCAGCCTCAATGCGCACAGACAATCCGGTTCGCTGATTTCGCAGAGTACTGGGCAGGTCGCTGCAATTCTGGACCCATGAGAGTGAGCGCCCGCGAACGCTCCCTAGCATTGTGAGCGAGCGGTCCCCGGCACGCTTGGCGTAGTCAGGCGCCAGGTCCCCCGCCTGCACCTGCCCGACCTGTCCGCGCACGGCGATTACCGGACTCGGCAGAGATCCCAGCGAGGCCTTGCGAATTGCGGAGGCAGCTCTGTTGGCCCCCGATTTGACTTTACAGATTCTTTACATATCATGAGGATCAGTTCCCGGGCGCAGTACCGCCATGCAAAAAGAACGATTCCCGCCGTCCTGCCCGTTGCTCCAAGATCCCCGGGAGGTAGGCGCATGGACCGCCTGCTGCGCTAGGTACTTCCGACCCTTGGCGACGCGCATTACCGGGGATGGGAGTCTGGCCGAGGACGCGCTGCAGGAGTCTTGGTGCAAGGTCCTACGCGGAATTTCAGCCTTCCGGGGCGGGCCGACGGCCTGCCGCTGGGTGCGCCGCATCGTTGCCAACAGCGCCTGCGACATCCGCGGCCGGACCCTGCTCCGCCGCGAGGTCCGACTCGAGCGCGCCCGGGAGCAAGCGGACCCCGGCGCGGACCCCGAGACCCGTGCAAGCGACCGGGAGATGCTGCGCGTGCTGCGCGAAACGGTCGCACTGCTGCCCGCACCCTACCGCCGGGTGATCGAGCTGCGCTTCGAGCGGGAGTTGTCCACGGCCGAGACAGCCGAGCGGCTGGCGGTCTCCCGCTCGAACGCAGCCACTCGCCTGGACCGGGCCCTGCGCCTGCTCAGGAGGCGTTTCCAAGCCCGGACTGGACAGAGGCCTCGGCCACTCTGAGCAACACGGGGCGACGGCTCACTGTTCGCCATCCCGGTCGGTCCGAGCGTAGGGGTAGTCCCTGGGAAGGGCGCGGTCCAGACGACGGCGCGCGGCACGATAGCGGATTTGGCAATCCCCGGCCTCTTCCCTCGCGAGGCTCTCGATGGCGGCTTTTCGTGCCAGTGGCCAGCGCTCTGCGAGAAGCCCGTCCAGATCCTGATCCAGTCGACAGTCGGGTCGGTCGCTTCGCAGCCGCTCGATCTCGCGGCGGGCGTCGGCTACGACCCGCAGCCACAGCGAACGCAGGTTCTCAGGCATGAGTTCAGTGGGAGAAGACCACGGGATGTTTCCCTGCCGACCGCCCTCCATTAGACCAGACCACCTCGCGCGAACGACGACTAACGCGAGCGATGACTGTACAGGACCCAGCACAGGAGACAAGAAATCTGTGATCGGAAGATCTCTGCGAGCGTTAGGTCATTGGAGGGGCAGATGGCGCACAGTCCTGCCCGAAGGGAGGAACTTGGCATGAAGAACATTCTTGCGTTCGTGGCGCTGGCTGGACAATTCGCTGTCCTGCCGCTAGGGATGGCCGCGGCGGGTGGAACTGCGAGCGTTGCGAATGCGCTCCTTTACTGCGATGTCGAGGCTCTGAGCGACGCCTTGGAGCAGGGAGCCAGCGCGAACTGGGTGCGACCGGAGAGCGGCGAATCGGCGCTGCATTACGCGGTCGGCTGCGAATCCGGCATGGAGGGAAACCAATACGGCCTCGTGCGATTGCTCGTGGCCGCTGGCGCGGTTGTGTCGGCGGCTACAGTCAACGGTGAATCCGTGCTGGAACGAGCTCTGCTGTTTGGCTCCGAGCCAACCATAGAGCTGTTGCTGGAATCAGGCGCTAACGCCCATGGCCTCACCACGATGGGCGTATCCATGCCGGCGCTAGCACGGATAGTCGGCAATGCCAGCGCCGAGCGGGCACTGAGACAGTACGGCGCTGAGCTCTCGGCTTCCGACTTGGAGGCTGTTGACCAATGGGGCTGGATTGCCGACTTTGACCGAGACATCGACCGCTGGATGGACAGGAATGCCGGCCTTGACGGCGCAGAGCACGCCGAGGCGCTGACAGGATTCCTTCGCGGCTACTTCGCAGACCAGCCGGAGCTTGCTGCTGAGTTTGACCTTGACCCGCTTGGGCGGACACCGACGGCTTACAGCCAAGATGCCCAGTGCTGCGGCCTTGCCGCGCCTGCAGCTTCCTCTGCAGACCGGCCTGAGGCCCAGGCGGGCGATGCTGGTCTCTCGGTGTCAGATTGCCGGCAGAACTGCCACGACGGCTACAAGAGCGGCGTGCAAGTTTGTGGCAGCGGCGCGCTCGGTGTTCTGTGCAGGATACCGTGCGGAAATCGGCGCGAAGGATGCCTTAAGGATTGCGAGAGGCTACAACCGAAAGATCCACCACAAAGCTAGTTGCTCTAAGCTGCGAGATCTTCCGCTAGGCGGAAAAGGCCGGTGCCGTCGACAAGGCCCTCCAGCCGAGCCACAAGTTGCTCCAGACGGCTCGCCCCTCGTCACTGCTGACGAGGCGTTAGCCCTGGCTGGCGCTGGCCAGCGGGGCTCTTGGAATCCCCGGCTTCCTGCGAATCCCTTGCGTCCTTGTCGATGACATCTTGGAGGCTCCAACCTACCCGCAGACAGAAAAAATCTGTGATCGGAGGAACTCTGCGAGCGTTAGGTCACTAGAGGGGGCGGACCGCGAGAGTCACTGCCCTAAGGGAGGGAAGCATGATAATCCGTGTTACCGCGCTGGTTGCATTGGCCTTGGGGCTGGCGGTCCAAGCCTCCGCGGCAGGCATCATTTACGACAGCTCAACCGGGAAGTGGGGCTCTGTGTTCGTAGGCTTGCCCCCGCATCCGCAGGGTAGAGAGATGCTTGGCGCCAAACGGCCCTTGAGCCGGGTGGCAGACGGCTGCTTGGATTCACCCAGTGGAAGCACCGGCCCCGTTCGGACGCCCGTATCGCAACATCTGCTGAGTTGGCTTCGCGTCCCAACCGTGCGTGCTCAGCGATGGGGGCAGACTTCGTGCAGAGGACACTACATGTTCGCTCAATACCGTCCATGTTCGGAAGATTGCCGCGGGTACTACAACTTTTACTACTCCAACCCACAACGAGCTACGTACGACAGGGGCTACCAAGACGCCGGCAGCACCACTTGCTACGGCCAGCGGTGCGCCGAATCCGGATGTCAGAACGGGTAATGATCGGCCGTGCAACAACAGGGAGGTTTCTCATGACTTACTGGTCTCCGCTTCTCGTTCTGGCGGTCAGCCTCGTATCGATACCGACACGAGCTGCCGAGCTGCTCATCCCGAGCCGGGTCGAGGCGTTCATCCAGCGCGAGCTAGGCGGCCAGCCATTGCCTAGCTACCAGTCTGGATATGTGTGCTCGGCGAACTCGTCGATGTCCGCCTTCTGGATAGACCACGTAACAGAAGGCCCCCAGGTCGAGCAATCGATCCACCTGCCGGACAGCTTCCAACACCGGGTTGACGCAGTGGCGGTGTCGTTCGACAATCGCATTGCTGTCAGCGCAGGAGCCATTGACCGCGACGGACGGGTCTCGTCCGTTCTGGCGTGGTTTGGCATGGACGGGTCGCTGACTCGCGTCGTGCGTACATGGCCGTTCACAGCCGCCGAGCTTGGCTTTACAGCCGACGGGAGCTTGTGGGCGATCGGGGTCGAGAAGCTGGAGTCCTTGACCGAGAAACCTGTCCATCACGTGATGCGGCAGTATGACCCGGGCGGCAATCTAGTTCGCTCCCTCTTGCCGCGAGCGGACCCTTCTAGAGCGAGCCGGCATCCCATCGAGCGCGCCTTGCTACTGACCTCGCGGCATTATGCCGCTGTGGTCTCTCCTCATGCGAGCAGATGGACGCTGGTTTCGGCGCAAGGCAGCATCGTATCGGAAGGATTGCTTAAGCTCCCGCAAGGCTTCGAGATCGTGCTCGGAGCGGTGACCGATTCTGGGCGACTTTTTGTGGAAGGGCAGCGGGAAAGCACTGCTCTCCGCGGATCTTACCCACCCATCACTGTGTTTGAGGTTCAGTCGGACAGCGGCGACTTGGAGCCGTTGGACACAGGGGCTGCGCTGCCAGCAGAGGCGTTTGGGAAACTGCTTGGATCAGAAGGAGAGGAACTGGTGTTTCACGTTTCAGAGAGAGGCCAGGACTCTCGTCTCGTCTGGGCGATAGTTCACTGATCTTGGTTCTTGCGCGACTATGCGAGCATGTTTCGAGCGATCTGGTGCTCCGTCCGCATAGAACTTTCGAGTAGCCGTTTCAGCCTGACTTGGCCTCCCGATCCGGCATGGCTACGCCCACAGACACACCGTTGCCCCCTCTCTCGCCGCCGCTGCTCGGCAAGCAGGGCTATGCCGCGAACGCGCCCGAGTCCGTAGGTGGCGCCGACCTCGCTCCAGTGGCTGCGCGGATGCGGATCTGGGAATTCCCGGCCCCTTCCTTGGCGAAGCTCTCGATGGAGGCTTAGCGGGCCAGCGGCCAGCGCTCTGCGAGGAGCCCGTCGAGATCCTGACCCAGCCGGCAGTCCCGTCATTCGCTTCGCAGCCGCTAGATCTTGCGGCGGCCTCGGCTGCGGTCCGCAGCCACAGCGAACGCAGGTTCCCTGGCATGAGTTCAGGTGGATAGTACAGACGGACGCTTACCCGCCGAATGCCGTCGATCGCCAGTCCGCCTTGCGGGAATGCCGACCGGCGATGGCGGTGCAGGATCCCGCAGACAGAAAAACCTGTGCTCGGAGGAGCTCTGTGAGCGTTAGGTGTTAGAGGGGCAGCCGGCGCGCTGTCCCGCCCAATGGGAGGAACTTGGCATGAAGAACAATCTTGCATTCGCGGCACCGGCAGGACTATTTGTAGTCCTGCCGCTCGGTACGGCGGCGGGCGGACCTGCGAGCGACCTTGAGGAGGTGCTCGTTCACTGCGATGTCGCGGCTCTGAGCGACACCTTGGAGCAGGGAGCCAGCGCGAATCGGGTGCAAGCGGCGGGCGGGGCGTCCGCTCTGAACTACGCCGTGGAGTGCGAACCCGACATGGCTGGAACGCAATACAAAGCTTTCCAGGATTGGGGTTTCTGATGATTCGGCATGTGGACAAGCCGGATTCCCTGAGTAAAGACGCGTGTTGCGCTGGAGCAGCGCATAGTGCTTCGCAAGGCCTGCTGTGTCCGCCGCGGGAGGCGCTGTTCAAACTGCGCGGGAGGCAGGCAGGTGACAGAGGCTGGGTGGATGGAACGAGGAGGCTGCCAATGCCAATGTTGAAGACAGCAGTGCTGACCCTAGTGGCGGTCGGGGTCGCGATTGCACAATCCAGCTACGACGATGAGCGGTTCCATGACTGGGGCCGAGTTCACGAACTACAGCCCGGACGGCAGATTGTGGTCCGTCCATTCAAAGGAATGGGCAGCAAGGTCTTCGCCACGTATGTATCGAGCGATGCCACCGGAATCGTCGTCCGCCTGAAGAACGATCAGAAACTCGAAATCTCCAGGGACCGCATTCGATCTGTCATGCGCCGAAAAAGGATGCGCAACGCAGTTCTGATCGGCGCGGCCACTGCGTTCGCGGTCACGGCATTGTCGACCGCCTGTGTTCCCGACCTTGTTCAGCCCTTGGCGGCTCTGTTCTTCGGCGGGTCCGCAGCCGGTTTCGGTGCCATCGGCGGCAGTCTCGTGCGTCTTGTTGGTCGAAACGTAATTGTTTATCGGGCAGCGAAGCGTCGTCGCGGGCAGTCGAGCAACTTGGAAGCACCTGATGAGGGGAAGGGGTGGGCCGGCGGCGAGGTCAGGCGGCTACCTCGGCCGTTCGCGTAATCGATGGGGATACGCTTATGCGTTTCCGTAAGGGGTTCTCGCCAAGCGACCATTGCTTGCGACCCAGCGAGCGTGGCTTTCAAATTGCTCCGTAAAGACGTCCGCCCTGATGACCGGGGAACGCCGTCCGGCCCCGTCAGTGCCGCGTGGTCAAGGTCGGCTCCCGATTGAGCATATCGGCCAACGAATCGAGCTCGGCATCCGCCCAGTAACCCAGCACCTCATTGAAGAACCGGTGGTCCAGCTCCCGGCGAACTGGATCGGAACCAAGGTCAGCGAAGCCTTGCAACGGCTTGTAGCGGAGGTTTCGGAAGAGGCTGCGGGCTGCTTCCAACTGGTCTTCCGTAAGCCGATCTACATCTAACACCGGAAGCTTCCGAGCTAGTTCGTGCGGCATTCCGCTCCGTCCGAGATATGGTCGGTTGGCGTGGACGATTCGCAGCAACAGTCCGAGAGTGCCGTTCAGCCACAAGCACAGGGCTTCTTCCTTTCCGGCTGAAGGCTGCTTCGGCGACAGCGTTATCCATGAGCGCACGCCTAGCATCGCTTGTTCCGTCAGCACGGCAGCCAACCGCTGGGGCGCGTGACGCAACTCCCCGGCCAGTTGCAGCCGGCTTGCTCTAGCCAGCATCTCGGACTGCTTGTGCGCGTCTTTCTCCGGGCGTGCCTGTAGCCTCGCGTTTGCTCCGGTCTCGAGAGTCGTGATGTGCCCGGATCGATGATGCCAAATTGCAGGCGAGCCTGCCCGAGTGGGATCCTCGGTTTCCACAATCTCAAACAATCCGTGCATCGGATTCTTGACCTGCATATGGTAGGGACCGAGGTCGCAAACTTCTTCCAGCCTGGTGATTGGAATCGGATATTCGTTATCTCCGGCACGCCAAATCCCTTCGCCCGACAGGGCGTTGGCCACCTCAGCCAACCTGCCCTGCATGAATGTCGCAAGCGTCCATGCCGCGCTGTCTAGCTCTGCTTGCTTGATCGTCAGGACTTCGCCCCACATGCTATCCCCCAATCGGATTTCCTGTTGATCCGCACTGGGCGTCAAACGGAGGGATTCAAGCAACGACCGCGCTAACGCCATGGCCTCGATCGGCTCATCCGGATTGCGTCGCAAGTTGACGAAACGCGTGCATCGAACGGATTTCGCTGCCTCGTAGCCCTTCTTGGTGGCGACGATCAGCGTCTCGGCGATCCGCGTGGATTCGGAAAACGCGACGAACAGTCGGCCTGGCAAGCGCTCCGTAGCGTGTCGACTGCGAACATCGTGGCTAACGACCACCCACTCGACGTTAAAATCCCTCAGCAGCATTTCCCGGACCGGGCTCCATCGACTCCCGGTCAGCGCCGTGGACGGGAGCACGAACGCGATTCGCCCCCCTGCCTTGACTTTCTCGCTGGCCAAAACCACGAACGCCGACCCGAGGCCCGCATACAGGCTTGCCGGTGTGCCGTGCAAGCTCCGCTTGAGTGCATTCTGCATGAGCCGTGCGTCGGACTTGCTAAGCGCCGATCCGAAAATCGGGTTCCAGTCCGTGTGCTCCGACGCTCCTGGCCCCCCAGCACGGGTGTACGGGGGATTTGCGATCACCAAGTCACATTCGCCCGGCATCTGGGCGTCGTAGACCCGCTCCCCAGTGCCGGTCACCCGGCCCGGGTCGCGTTCCGTGTCCACAAACGCCGGCAACTTCTGCGCGATGCCCCGGCTGGGTGAACCCTCGAGAAAGTCGAGGCTGCCGAGCCTGGCGCGCCGCTCGTGCACATCGTGCGGCATCCAGAACAGCGGCATCGGGCCGATGAGCTGCCGCGTTTCCGCCATGGAAAGCGTCGCGGCCGTCAAGTGCACAGCCGCCGGGACCACGTCGTAGCCGTGCAGCGCGTTCTCGAGCAGCAGCCGAATGCTCGCCCCTTGGCTCTCGCTGTCGCCGCCCGCCCGCCGATGCAGCGTGAGCGCCTCTTGCAGCACCGCCATGAGCAGCGTCCCGCTGCCACAGGCCGGATCCACGATGCGAAGCTTGGCCACTTCGCTGGGCGACGTCCAGTCAACGTCACCCCAAAGCGCGTGCCGCCCGTCGAAGGCGAGGCCGGCCAGCAATACCGCGGCCGGAATTGTCGTGTAGTTCGTAGCGAGGAACTTCCGTGTCCCGAGCAGGCGGTGGAAAATTCGCCCGGCCACGTCGTGACGTCGAATAACGCCCTTTATCGCTATGTCCTCGGCAGCCGCGATCAACTGACGCAGGGCCTGGGATGCCTCATACGGCGGTGCGGAACGCAGGGACTCGCAGGCGACGTGAAAGATGGGCCACCAATTGATCTTGAGGATTGCCTCCCACTGCTCTCGGATCTTCCTAGAGTGGCCGCTGGGCTCGGGTCTTGGGATCACTCTGTCGCGGAATTCGCCGGGAAGATTGCCGACTTCCAAGTTCCGGGCGAGCAACTCTTGGAACAACAGCGCATTGAGCCATATCAAGGCGCTGGTCGCTTCGGGGTCACTGTCAATATCCTGCAGCGGATGAGGGTGGGCGGCTCTGCGCAGAATCGCGCTCGCTTGCTCAATGGCGAACGAAGCCTGTTCAACGGCATCCTCGACTGACCCTCCCTTGGAACTTTGGATCCAGAAGTTGTGCAGAAACTCGGCCAGCGTTGCTACGGAACCGGTATGTTTGGCCCGCAGCGCTTGCGCATCCGGGCTGTCGACGGACGCATCGCCGCCAGCGCGAGAATCTACGCGTTCAAAGATTAGGTCGGTGCGCTTGGCCAGTTCGGCCCGAGCGCGACTCTCCGGCATTCGCTGTAGGTCGTTGGGATAGACCAAGGCAAAGACGGAATCAACGGCGAGTCCACGCCAATGCAGCGGCGTCTCTGGCAGGCGCTTCGCCGCGTCCGCCAGCACCGTCCGCCCGGGGCCGAATTCGGCCTCGATGGCTACGGCGACCTCACCGAGTTCGACCAGAACGTCGACCTGGTGGCGGCTTGACCGCAGGCGAAGAGACTGTTCGGATTCAGCCTCCAAACCGTGCGCCCGCAACAGCGCTGCAAGTTCGGCGTTGAGTACGACCTCGGCCGTATTTCCCAGCCGCTCAGTCATGAAGCATCCTCGCCGGATCGCCGAACGAGATCAGCCTGGCAATTTGCCCCCGTGACTGTCAGCCAGCCCCTTGTTGCTGCCCCGCCCGAACTCGACCGAATACATAGGAAGACGCGGCCAGACATATCCCGGGCTCCCATCGTTGCAAACCTGCGTGAGACGGCCCGATGCGGCCTGCAAGCGCATGCCGCGCCCGCGATCAGGCTGACTGCAACCGCCATTCAGTGCCTCGTGGTCAAGGTCGGCTCGCGATTCAGCATCTCAGCCAATGAATCGAGGTCGTCATTTGCCGAATATCCGAGCACTTCATTGAAGAAGCGGTGTTCCAGCTCCCGGCGAACCGGGTCCGAACCAAGGTAAGCGAAGCCTTGCAACGGCTCGTGGCGGAGGTTTCGGAAAAGGCTGCGGGCTGCGTCCCGTTGGCCTTCCGTGAGCCGATCTACGTCAAGCACCGGAAGCTTCCGAGCTAGTTCGTGCGGCATTCCACTCCGTCCGAGATATGGTCGGTTGGCGTGGACGATTCGTAACAACAGCCCAAGAGTGCCGTTCAGCCACAAGCACAGGGCTTCTTCCTTCCCGGCGGAAGGCTGCTTCGGCGACAGCGTAATCCAAGAACGCACGCCGAGCATGGCGCGTTCCGTCAGTACGGCGGCGACGCGCTGGGGCGCGTGGCCCAAATCCCCGGCCAACTGCAGGCGGCTCGCTCTCGCGAGCATTTCGGCCTGAAGGCTCGCATCTTTGTCCGGGCGCGCTCGCAGTCTCGCATTCGCTACCGTCTCCAGCGTTGTGATCCGCTCCGCCCGGTGATGCCAAAGCGCGGGCGCTCCCTCGCGGGTTGGATCCTCGGTGTCGACGATATCGAACAGCCCATGCGTGGGGTTCCTGACCTGCATATGGTACGGGCCGACGTCACACACTTCTTCCAGCCTCGTGATTGGGATCGGATATTCGTTACCTCCGGCACGCCAAATCCCTTCGCCAGCTAGGGCGTTGGCCACCTCGGCCAACCTGCCCTGCGTGAATGTCGCAAGCGTCCATGCCGCCCCGTCTAGTTCTGATTGCTCGATGGTCAGGACTTCTCCCCAAACGGTGTCCCCCAAGCAGATCTCGTGCCGATCCTCAGCAGGCCTCGCAGACGAAGTCTCAAGCAACGCCCTCGCTAGCGCCATGGCCTCGGTCGGCTCGTCCGGGTTTCGCCGCAAATTGACAAATCTTGCGCATTGGGCGGCATTCGTTGCTTCGTACCCCTTCTTGGTGGCGACGATCAGCGTCTCGGCGATCCTGGTCGATTCGGAAAACGCCACGAAGCGGCGTCCCGGCAGACTCCCGCGAGCATGTCGATTGCGTGCATCATGGCTGACAACCACCCACTCGACTTTAAAATCCCTAAGCAGCATTTCCCGGACCGGGCTCCATCGACTCCCGGTCAGCGCCGTGGCCGGAAGCACGAACGCGATTCGTCCCCCTGCTTTGACTTTCTCGCTGGCCAGCACCACGAACGCCGACCCGAGGCCCGCGTACAGGCTTGCCGGAGTGCCGTGCAAGCTCCGCTTGAGCGCATTCTGCATTCGGCGTGCGTCGGACTTGCTAAGCGCCGATCCAAAAATCGGGTTCCAGTCCGTGTGCTCCGAAGCTCCTGGCCCTCCTGCTCGTGTGTACGGCGGATTTGCGATCACCAAGTCACATTCGCCCGGCATTTGAGCGTCGTAGACCCGCTCCCCTGTGCCGGTCACCCGGCCCGGGTCGCGTTCCGTGTCCACAAACGCCGGTAACTTCTGCGCGATTCCCCGGCTGGGTGAATCCTCAAGAAAGTCGAGGCTGCCGAGCCTGGCGCGCCGCTCGTGCACATCGTGCGGCATCCAGAACAGCGGCATCGGGCCGATCAGTTGCCGCGTTTCCGCCATGGAGAGCGTCGCGGCCGTCAAGTGCACAGCCGCCGGGACCACGTCGTAGCCATGCAGCGCGTTCTCGAGCAGCAGCCGAATGCTCGCCCCTTGGCTCTCGCTGTCGCCGCCCGCCCGCCGATGCAGCGTGAGCGCCTCTTGCAGCGCCGCCATGAGCAGCGTCCCGCTGCCGCAGGCCGGATCCACGATCCGAAGCTTGGCCAGCTCACTCGGCGACATCCAGTCGATATCGCCCCAGAGCGCGTGCCGACCGTCGAAGGCGAGGCTGGCCAGCAATACCGCGGCCGGAATTGTAGTGTAGTTCGTAGCGAGAAACTTGCGGGTCCCGAGCAGTCGGTGGAAAATTCGGCCAGCCACATCGTGACGCCGGATGACACCCCTCACGGCGATGTCCTCCGCGACCGCGATTAACTGCTGCAGTGCTTGGGATGCCTCATACGGCGGTGCGGAGCGCAGAGACTCGCAGGCCACGTGAAAGATAGGCCACCAATTGATCTCGAGGATTGCCTCCCACTGCTCTCGTATCTTTCTAGGGTGACCGCTAGGTTCGGGTCTTGGGATGACTCTGTCTCGGAATTCACCGGGCAGATTGCTGACTTCCAAGTTCCGGGCGAGCAACTCTTGGAACAACAGCGCATTGAGCCAAATCAAGGCGCTGGTCGCTTCAGGGTCGCTGTCAACATCTTGTAGCGGATGCGGCCGGGCGGCCCTGCGCAGCATCGCGCTAGCTTGCTCAATCGCGAACGAAGCCTGTTCAACCGCATCCTCGACTGACCCCGCCTTGGAGCTTTGAATCCAGAAGTTGTGCAGGAACTCGGCAAGCGTCGCCACTGAACCGGTATGTTTGGTCCGCACCGCTTGCGCATCTGGGCTATCGACAGACGCATCGCCGCTAGCACGCGAATCTACACGTTCAAAGATCAGGTCCGTGCGCTTGGCCAGTTCGGCCCGAGCGCGGCTCTCGGGCAGGCGCTGCAGATCCTTGGGATAAACCAAGGCGAACACAGAATCAACGACGAGTCCCCGCCAATGCAGAGGCTTCTCGGGCAGGCGCTTCGCGGCATCTGCCAGCACCGTCCTCCCGGGTTCAAATTCGGCCTCGATAGCTACAGCGAACTCACCGAGTTCTACCAGAAGGTCGACTTGTTGCCGTCTTGACTGCAGACGAAGGGACTGCTCGGCTTCCGCTTCCAAGCCATGCCTGCGCAGCAGTGCTGCAAGTTCGGCATTGAGTACGACCTCAGATGTGTTTCCTTGCCGCTCGGTCACGAAGTGTCCCTGTCAGCTCGAAGGCCGAGATCAGCCCGGCACGCGGCCCTCGCGACCATCAGCCAGTCCCTTGCCGCCGTCGGGTCCAAGCTGTAGAGAATGGGTTGGGAAACTCGGCCGAGCAAATTCCAGACCCCCATCGTCGCAAATCGACTTGGGCGAATCCCAAGATTGCCGGGGAGGCGCGTCGCTTGGCGACTGTAGCTCTCGGTCGGGGATGTAGATGTGGGCAGTTTCGCCCGAGCAACCGTTTGAGGGGCCGCTCGAAGAGGCTTGGCAATCCTCGCGGTGACCTCTAGCGAGTTGGCGGCGGAGAGGTCGTTGACGGTCAGGATTCCTCCATTGGGATGCGCTGCTGGATCGTCTGCAAAGTCCCCACACACCGGCAGATTTGCCTCCCGCCCGAGAATGCCGGATTCGCTGCGGGCGGTGCAGGGCCCAGCCCGCACCCTGCCGTGCATCCGCCCAAGCCTGCCAGCCATGAAACCGGTGCCTGCAATGCTGCAGGAAGGCTTCGAGCGACCCTGCAGGACGACCCCGCCTGATACGCGCCCAGTATCCGAGCCAGCCGAAGCGAATGATGCGGCCCAGCGGCGCGCGGGGCCGCTCCTGCGGCCACCTACGGGTTGTATCCCGAGCCCACCAAGACCGGGCCCTCGCTCGTCTGTACGAGCCGGACGAAGGACACCTTTCTCTGCTCGGTGCCAGTGGCCGGATTCAAGAACTTGTAATACCAGAAGGTCTCTCCAAACGAGCCGCCCGCCTCGTTCAAGTCCCGGCCGCCGTACAGCAGTTCTGGCTGCCTGCCCGACACAGCGAAGCTGGCGGGATTGCCGCTGAACTTGACCTCGCCGGTGGTCGGGTCCACGCCGAACACGTATATTGATCCGTATTTCCAGCGGGGATTGCCAGTGAGGATCGGGACGGCGAAGTATCCGCCCGATTCCAATAGGTATGCCGCGCACCTGACGAACTCCTGCAGCTTGGCGTCGCTCGGAAGAACCTCCAAGAGCAGGGCGTTGACCTCGCCGGGATCGCAGGTTCCCGGTAAGTCCCGCGAGTAGATTCCGGCGCCGATAGCTGCCCGGTCACCGTTCCAGTCCATCTCGATCACGTACGAACTCTTCGGCTGGTTCAGCCCGGTCTCCGGGTTGGGGAACGCATAGTAGACCCAGCCCTCGTCCACCACCGACAGGACCCGGTGCAGCTCGTAGTAGTAGTCGTTCCCGAAGGCATCCACCGATGTCCCCCAGACTGAGCCCTCCCGGGAAGGTTCCGGCGGAAACACATGGACCAAGGCATCCTCCCCGGATGGCTGGACGCCGTCCACAAACACGTATGTCGGCCCGGCTCTCCAACGCGCATCCTCGTTGAACGCCCGCCGCGCCTCTTCCTCGCCGTGCTCTAGGGCGTACTCCGCCGCGCACTGTACGAACGCTCGCACGTCCGCCCTCGTGCGCACAGCCGCCGCCGTCGCATAGTTGTCCGAGCAGCCCGGCCCCAGCCCGGCCCCGGCCGGCCCGGGTTGGTAGCCAGCGCCGACCAACAGCGGCACTCCCTGCGACACCACCCGCTTGAAGAACCCCACCTTCGGCACCACAGTGCCAGTACGGGGACTCGCGTAGTGGTAGTAGATGAAGCTCTCGCCGAACGTCCCGCCGACATCAACCACGTTGCGCCCGCCGAACTGATCCAAGTACGGGTCCCGGCTCAGCCACTCGTGCAACGAGTTTCCGTTCACCCTCAGCCCGTTGCCGGTGATGACTTGGTTTCCCATCACGTCCAGCACGAACGCATAGCTGGTGCCATCCCTCCAGCGCGGGTCTTCCTCTAGGTCGTGCTTGGCGAAATAGCCATTCGATCCCACGACCATAGACGCACATCGCACGAACGCTCGCAGCGTGTCGTCGTTCGGGTTCTCCGTGAGTGCCGCAGCGCTTACCTCATCGCCACTGCAGCTGCCGGGCACATCGGGCACGTACAAGCCAGCTCCGATTACCGCCGGACTGCCCTTCCAATCCACCCGGATCACATAGGACGCCTTGGGCGACCTTTTGCCTGTGACTGGATGGGGGTTCGAGTAGTATGTCCAGCCAGAGTCCCTATCACGCATGATGCGGTGAATCTCCGCAAAGAGGTCGGTTCCGAAATCGTTGATCGACCCCCGCGCCGTGCCTTGCGCCGACGGTTCTGGCGGAAACACAAACCTTCTGGCCGTCTCGCCGGATGGATGAATCTCTACGACGAAAACGTATATCGAGCCTTGCTTCCAGCGATCCTCTTCGTTGAAGGCCCGCAGGGACTCCTCCGGACCATTCTCATCCAAGTACTGCTTGGCGCACTCCACGAAAACCCTGACGTCGTCCAGCTCGCGAACCGCATTGGCCGAGATCCGCCGATCAGCGCAGCCTTCATCGCTATGAGCGGCGGCGGGCATCCAAGAGAACATCAGGGCGGCAAGGATTGCGACCAGCCTAGAATTCGGAATTCTTTGCATTCCTTCACTTTATCAGGCGGATCCTCTCTAGATGATCACCACCCGTCAGGATTCACGATGACAGGAAGACTGGAGCTGATCCTGGCAGCGCTGGCGCTCGCCCCAAGGTGCTTCAGCATCCAGGTTCCCTTGCCGACTCCGGCCCCCGTCCCAGCGCCCCGGCTTCCGCCCACGAAACCCGGCTTCCGACGTAGGGAACGCGGTTCAGTCAGACCCGTGCGCGGAGAATGCCTTGAGTGTACGGGACGGGGAAAAAGCCTAGCTGACAGGATATGCGCGCTGTTCCAAATAGCCTTCTGTTCTATCTAGGCCAGCACCTTCAGGCGATGGCGCTATGAAGTCTTCACACGACAGTCCGCCCGTCGAGGGTCTCGACGGAATAGCCTAAGCTGCCATAGCCGCGGATGCGCTTCTCACTCATGCGCCTGAGTGTCGGCACAGCATCATCGACGTAGTCATAGACCAACACTTCGCGCTTCGCTGGGTGCAGCCGGTGCAGGCGGCCCACGTACTGCGCGAGTATGCCCTTCCAAGAGACCGGCATGGCCAAGAACAGTGTGTCAAGGCGAGTGTCATCGAAGCCCTCGCCGATATACCGGCCCGTCGCGATCAGAACACGTTCCTCCCTGTCGGAAACATCTCCGAGACGCTGCATGACCTCGCCGCGCTGCTTGGCCCCCGTTCCTCCCCGTAGGAGTAGAACGTTTCGGGCGAAGCGGTCGAGTCTGTCCGCAAAATATTCTGCATGGCGCTTGCGCTCCGTTAGGAGGATCGGCGAACGTCCCACCTCGAGCGCTTGCAACACGTCGTTAAAGATCATGTCGTTGCGATCCTCGTCCGCAGCTAACAGCCTGTGGTTTTAATCGCTTTGCCGACCACGTCGGTCGGTGGCCTTGCTTGGTGGTCCTTCGACGGCCTATGCGAGTTTTTCGGCGAATTCCGGGCTCTCTCCCCGTCTGAGGCCCAAGAGGCCCCTGAGCAGG
>JAJEHF010000169.1 GCA_022823865.1 Bryobacterales bacterium | reverse complement strand
CCTGCGCCAGCTGGACGAGGCGTATCCGTCCGGAGCGCGCATCCGGCTGGTGCTGGACAACCATTCGGCGCACGTGTCGAAGGAGACGCGGGCGTATCTAGCCACGACCACCAACCGGTTCGAGTTCGTCTTCACGCCGGTGCACGGTTCGTGGCTGAATCTGGTCGAGTCGTTCTTCGCGAAGCTGACGAACAGCTTCCTGCGCGGCATCCGAGTGGAGACCAAGCAAGAGCTGCAGGAGCGCATCGAACGCTACATCGACCGGCTGAACGAAGATCCGGTCATCTACAAGTGGACGTACAAGATGGACGAGATCTCGGTAGCGTAGCAATTGCCATGTTATTTTGGAATCGATCTACTAGGCAGCCCCCTTGATTCTGTCCACGCTGGGGGTATCGGGCCGGGTGCACCGATTGTGAAGTGCACTTTCTGGTCGACTATGCGGCCCAATGTCTTCTCAGCAGGCTCGCCCATCCGGGGGCCGCAGTACACTCGGACACGGAACTCTCCGAGTTGAATGCGCAGCTCGCGGTACCGCTGTGGACGAGTCGGCGCTCGACCATTGACGAGCTCGACGGGAGCATGATTCAGCTCTACTTCTGAATCGAGCTCATGGGGTCGACGTCCCCGCGGCGAGGCGCTAGTCCCCAGAACTCGGTTGGAACGCCGGCCGGGGTGCGCCCACCTGGCAGATTCGCCGGAACCAGATGCCCAGGTCGTCCAAGATCACGTAGTAGGTCGGCAATACCACCAGCGTCAAGGCGGTGGAGGCGAGCAGTCCGCCCATGACCGTGCGAGCAAGCGGGAAGTAGCTCATGCCCATCAGGTTGGCGTCTCCCCACGCCAGCGGGATCAGGCCCACGATCGTGGTCGCGGCGGTCATGCAGATCGGGCGCAGGCGCTCTTCGCATCCCAGCAGGATCGCCCGCCGGCGAGCGAGGCCCGTGCGCCTGAGGTTGTTGACGTGATTGATCAGCACGATGCCGTTGTTGACCACGATGCCGATCAGAATGATCAGGCCGATCTGCGCCATCACGTTGAACGGCGTGCCGGTCAGCAGCAGGAACAGCACGATGCCCACAGCCGAGAACGGCAGCGAGAGCATGATGGCGAACGGGTGCAGCAGTGACTCGAAGAGCGCGGCCATCACGAAATACACCATCAACAGCGCCAGCAGCATGCTGAAGGCGAATTCCTCCGCGTCCTTGTTCTGCTGCTGGGTGAAGAAGCCGTAGCTCCAGAGGTATCCCTGCGGGTACGGCAGCTCGTCCAGCACCGCCTTGACGGCCTCGCGTCCTTCCTCGATCCGCTGTCCCCGGTAGACCACTTGAATCTCCGTGAACGTCCGGCGGTTCTCGCGCATCACGCGGCTGGGCACGCGCTCGATGTGCAAGTCGGCGACGTTGCCGAGCAGCACCTGTTCGCCGGAATCGGAGCCGCCCACCACGACCGCCTTGAGATGGTCGATGCTCTGCATGTCGGCTGGATCGAGTCCCATCCAGAGTTCCATCTCACCCTCGGGCGTGCGGAAGTTCCGCATGCGTCGCGAACGCACTGCGATCCCCAGCACCTGGGCTACCGTGCGAGGGGAGACGTTGTACTTGCGCGCTACGTCCCGGCGCAGGCGCACGCGCACCTCGTCGCTCGATCCCGAGATGTCCGTGTAGACCTCCGTGATGCCTTCCATCTCGAGCAACTTGGCCCGGGCCTGCTGGGCAAGCTCCCGCAAGACTGCGGGTTCTGCACCGTGAATGTTGGCGCTGATCCAGTTGCGGTCGCCCTGGCCTTCTTGGCCGAGTTCGATCCGCGCGCCAGGGATGACAGGCAGGTCCTTGTTGATGGCCTCGCGTATCTTGCCGATCTCGTCAGGAGAGATCTCGTCCGCATCGAGGTACGCGCGTGTCCATGCCCAGTTGTTTCCGTAGGAACTCGATGTGGACTCGAGCTTGAAGCGGTCGCTGTTGGAGTGCAGGAAGGCCTCCACCGGGCTGACGAAGTCGCGCTCGATCTTGGCGTAGTGGTAGTTCTCGCTGAATTCGTACGCGATGCGTAGCGAGGACACGGCATTCGCGTCGGGAGAGTTGTTCGGCACCACGTCGGTCAGGGCCCAAATGGCGCCCCCCAGCAGCATCGGCACGCCGAGTAGGCCGATCGCGTATCTGCGGTCAAGATGCCAGCTCACCATGGAGAGGTAGCGCCGCATGAGAGGCGTGCGGCGGCCTGGCTGGCGACTCGCCTGGGACAGGCCCAGCGCGGATCGCACGCGTCCAGCCAGCGCCTTGAACGGTTCGCCGGCGTGTCTTGACGGGCCCGGCGTCGCACGCTTGAGCAGTTTCGCCGCTGCCAGCGGGATGAGCGTCAGCGAGATGAACAGCGAGCAGAGCAGCGCGAAGATGATCGAGATTCCGGCATGGCTGAGCATGATCGAGATCTGCGATTCGCTATCGAAGAGCAGCGGCACAAAGATGATCAAGGTCGTGGACGTGGCCGCAATCACGGCGACGCTGACTTCACCCGCACCGAGCCGAGCGGCGCGCTCGGCCGAATCGCCCTTTTCTAGCCTCTGGAAGATGGACTCGAGCACCACGACGGCGTTGTCGACCAGCATGCCCGCGGCCAGCATCAGGCCCATCATCGACAGGACGTTGAGCGTACTTCCGTTGAAGTAGAGCAGGCCCACGGCGGTGAGCATCGAGAAGGGGATTGCCAGACCGATGGCCAGGCTCGCGTCGAGTCGTCTCAGGAACGCGAACAGCACCAAGACTGCCAGCACTGCGCCGATGCAGCCAGCCTTGACCAACTCCCCGAGTCCGTTCTCGATCTCCTCGCCCGAATTGTGCCACCAGCGTGCCGTGAGGCCGTCCATGGATGGGTCCGCGGCCCACTCATTGAAAGCCGCCATGACCTGGTCGACCACATCTACGGTGTTTGCCTCGGAAGTCTTCTGAATGGCCAGCCCCACCGCATACGTTCCGTTTTGGTGACGGCCGGAATTGCGCGGGCGCTGGTCAAACACCACGTCAGCGACGTCGCTGAGCACCAGATTGTGGCTGCCAACGGGGAAGTTGGCGATCGCATCGACCGAGTCCAGCGCTCCCTTGGAAATGGCCGTGTAGCGCTGGCCGCCATCGGCGACCCGGCCGAGGGACAGGTTCAGCGCCGAACCGTCGAGGGCCTGGAACAGTTCGGAGATGTCGACGCCGTGGCGCTTGATGTCCTCGATGCGCAAGTAGACATCCACCTGCTTGCGGTCCGTGCCCCATAGGGTCACCTCTCCGACGCCCGGTATCCGCTCCAGCGGCTTGCGCACCCTGGCGTCGAGAAACTCGAAATCGGTGCGCAGGTCCCGATCGGCTGTCAGCGTGCCTTCGAGTATCGGGATGTCGTCGGTCGAGAAATTGTGGATCGTGATCTGGCGCAAGTCCTCGGGCAGGGTGTCGCGGATCTGTTCGATCTTCTCCCGAATGGCCGAGCGGAGCAGGGACGTGTCGGCCGCCATGCCGCACCAGATCTGCAGGCGCATGCCGTCCGGAGCCGATGTCGAGTTCATCCGCTGTACGCCCGGAACCGTCGCGATCGCTTCCTCAATGGGCTCGGTGATCGACTCGAGGACTTGGTCCGGCGTGGCGTTGGCGTAGCTCGCCATCACGTACATGACGGGGGCGTCGAGCTTCGGCACCAGCATGAGCGGAATGCGGCCAACCGCGATAGCGCCCATGACCACGATCGACAGGAAGATCATGCAGATCGTGACCGGCTTGCGGATCGCCATGGTGGCTATGCGCGCGCCGGAGCCGTTGTTGTCTGCAGTCGGCATGGTCTCGGGCATGTCAGGACTGGGGCAGGGGACTGGGGGCGGGCCTGATCTGGCCGTCTGCGGGCTCGTCCCTGCCATCGCCGCGCGCGGGTGCGAACTGCTTGCGATCGACCAGCTCGTAGACGACTGGGATCACGAACAGAGTGAACGGCGTCGATGTGAGCAGGCCGCCGATCACCGCCACTGCCATGGGCATGCGCACCTCGTCGCCCTCGCCCCACCCGAAGACCAGCGGGAGCAGCCCCAGCAGCGTGGTCAGCGAGGTCATCAGTATCGGGCGCAGGCGAATGCTTCCCGCGCACAGCAGCGCGTCGCGCTTCGACATGCCATGCGCGCGCAGGCGGTTCGTGTAGTCGAGCAGCACGATTCCGTTGTTGACGGCGATGCCGGCCAGCACGACCGCGCCCAACAGCACGACTACGCTCAGTGCCACGCCCGTCAGAGCGAGGGTGAACACAACGCCGACCAAGCCCAGCGGGACCATTAGCAGGATGATGAACGGGTGCAGCAGCGACTCGAACTGCGATGCCATCACGAGATAGACGAGGAACACAGCCAGCGCCAGGGCGAACGCGAGGCTTCGGAATGAGACCTCGAGCTCTTGGTTTTGCCCCCCGATGCTAGCCGTCGCCCCCACGGGAAGTATCGGGCGCAGTTCGGCGAGCATGGCTCGGATCTCGGCAGATGCGCCGCTAAGGTCGCGCCCGCTCAGATTGGCCCTCACGACCGCGGCCCGTTGCGAGCGGATCCGGCGGATCTCCGCTGGGCCGCGCCGCACCTCGACCTCGGCCACCTGGCCCAGCCGGATCGGCACGAACGGTGCCCTCGCCCGCCGGCCGGGGGAAGGCTCGCCATCGCTGCGGGGCTCGCCTTGTCCTTGGGCGGATTCCTGTGCCTGCGCGTCGTCGTTCTCAGAGACGCCGCCTGGCGGACTCGGCACCTGTCGGGGAGCGCTGTTGATGACCATGTTCTCGATGTCGGAGATTGCGTCGCGGTCAGGCTCGTCGACCCGCACCAAGATGTCGATCTGACGGTCGCCCTCGCGATAGCGCGAAGCCACGTTTCCGCGGATCTTGTTTCGCAGCACGTTGGAGACCTGCTCCTCTCGCAGGCCAAGGCGCTTCAAGCGCCGCCGGTCGAAGCGGATCTGGATCTCCGGGCTTCCCAAGCGGGCGGTGGTCTCGACGTCGCGCAGCCCTTCGATGCGGGACATGCGGTCGGCGATCAGGCCGGCTGCCACTCGCTGGTCTTCGATCTCGTAGGCGAACACCTCCACCTCTACCGGCGTCTTGAAGCTGAAGAGGCTGGGGCGCTGGAAGGTCGGCTCGGCCTCGGGAATGTCCAGGATCAGAGAGCGGATCTGGCGGATCACCTCCTCCTCGACGTTGTCGTCCTCACGGTCGGCGAGCACCACGTGTAGCGTGCCGATATGCTCCTGCAAGTCGCCGCTCGCGAACTGGTTCTCTTGGCTGCCGCCGACGGAGGAGAAGACAGCGGCGACCCCAGGAATGGCTCGGGCCTCACTCTCGATCTTTCGCATGGCAGCGTCGGTGGCCTCCAGCGGTCGGCCCTCGGGCAGCTCGACCTCGAAGGAGAACTCGCCTTGCGATAACGGCGGGATCAACTCTCCTCCCAAGAACTGGAGGGTGATCCCGGCCACTAGCACTGCGCCCACGACGCCGCATAAGACGGTCCGCTTGGCGTTGAGCGAGGACTCCAAGAGCTTCTCGTAGCGCGCCTCCAGCAGGGCAATTCCCCGGTCAAACGCCGACAGCGCCGGGCCGGCCAAGCGCGACACCCGCGCGGACACGGAGCGCGCTGCCGCGCGGAGATCGCCGACAATCACTTGCGGGGCGTCCACGGTGACGAAGGTCAGCGCGTCGGCCCCCCAAGCGGCATAGCGGTTAGCAGGCCGCGCGGAGCGCTTGACCGGCGCGGCCGGCACGCCCAACTCGCTCGCGGTGCGAAAGCGCGCCGACAGCAGCATCGGGATCACCGTCAGTGCGATCCCTAGCGACGCCAGCAGCGAGAACGTGATGGTGAGCGCTTGGTCGCGGAACAACTGGCCGGCGATGCCCTCCACGAAGACAAGCGGGAGAAAAACGGCCACTGTCGTGAGCGTCGAAGCCGTGACCGGCATTGCGACTTCCTTGGTGCCGTTGTAGACGACCTCCGCCAGCGGCTTGCCTGGCTCTCGGTGCCGATGCACTGCCTCGAGCACCACGATCGAGTTGTCCACCAGCATTCCGACGCCCAGGGCGACCCCCCCTAGGGACATGATGTTGAGCGTGATTCCGGACTGGTACATGGCCGCGAATGTTGCCATGACCGCGATGGGGATCGAAGCGGCGATGATGGCCGTGCTGCGGCCGTCGCGCAGGAAGACGAACAGGACAAGGGTCGCCAGCAGGCCGCCGACCAAGGCGGCCGCGAGGACGTTGTCGACGCTTTGGGTGATAAAGCGCGACTGGTCGAAGACTGCCGCGGTCTGCACACCTTGCGGGAACGTCGGTTCCTTGCTCATCCTCTCGAGCAGATCCATGACCGCGCGCGAGACCGTCACGGTGTTGGCGTCGCCCTCCTTGTACACGGCCATCTCGACGCTCTCGCTGCCGTTGTAGCGCGCGATGATTTCGCGCTCCTTGGAGCCGCGCCACACGCGAGCGACATCGCGCAGCAGGATCTTGCGGCCTGCCTTGTCTGCGACCACGATCCCGCGCACGTCGTCAACCACGCGGAACTCGTTGACCATGCGGACCATGTAGTTCATGTCGAGGTCGTACAGGCTGCCGCTGGCTTGGTTGAGGTTCTCTTGCCGCAAGATGTCGGTCACTTGCGTTATCGACAGGCCCAGCTCGGCCACTCGCCGCTCGTCGATCTCGACGCGGATCTGCTCTTCGCGGCCGCCGACCACTTTCACAGCCGCGACCCCTTCGACCGATTCGAGGCGTTTAGAGAACTCCCGGTCCGCAATGTCGCGCAGCCGGGCCAGGGTCAGGCCGCCGTGGACTTGGATGCGCAGGATCGGGTCGTTCGCCGGATCGAAGCGCAGGATCACCGGGCGCTCGGAATCCTGCGGGAACTCGATCAGGTCGAGCTTCTCGCGCACGTCCACGCCCGCGATGTCCATGTCGGTGTCCCAGTTGAACTCCAGAACCACCTCGGACTGCCCCGGGCGGGAGATCGAGCTGATGCGGTTGAGGCCCCCGACCACGCCGACGGCCTCTTCGACCGGGCGAGTGAGCAGCGCCTCGATCTCCTCGGGCGCGGCGTCTTCGTAGTCAGTCTGGATGGTCAGCGACGGGTAGGAGATTTCCGGCAGGAGATTGAGGGCCAGCCGGTCCAGCGACACATAGCCGAACAGCAGCACCGCCGTGACGGCCATGAAGACCGTGACCGGGCGCCGGATCGCTACACGCGTGATCTGCACCGGCTGGTCCCGCCACCGGACCGGCAGCTGCTAGGCGCCCGCAAGAGCTCGCTAGTTCGCGACCACACGGGTCTTGTCCCCATCCTTGAGCTTGCCCTGGCCTGCGGTCACGACGATCGCGCCGGCATCCAGTCCGGCCGTCACCTGAATCGCGGTCTCGTCTTGGTAGCCGAGTTCTACGGCGGTGCGCTGGGCCGTGCTGTCCTCCCCGACCAGCACCACGTAGGTCTGCCCGCCTTCTTCAATCACGGACTGCTTCGGGATCAGGATGGCGTCATCCAAGGTGTGCGTTTCGATCTCGACGCGCACGAATGCTCCCGGGCGGAAGGCCGAGTTGGGAGGCCTGAATCGCACGGTCACCTTCACCGTGCCGGTCTCGTCATCCACGACCGGGCTGACGCGCTCGACGGCTCCTTCGGCCGACTCGCCGCTGGCGCTACCCAAGCGCAGCTCGGCCTTCTGGCCGGCCCGCACAGAGCGCGAGTCGTTCTCTGGCAGGTACACATCGGCGTACAGCGGCGTAAAGGCGCCCAGCTTGAACAGTTTCTCCGCGCTGCGGATGGATTGGCCGAGTTCGACGGTGCGCTCCGTGATCCGCCCGGCGAAAGGCGCTGTGATCGCTGTTTGCGAGATCTGCAGCTCGACCTTGCGAATCTCGGAATTGAGCTCGTCCTGCCTGAGGCGGTTCTCGCGCACGGCGGACTCCACGGCCTGGATTTCATGCTCTAGGTCGTCGATCTCGTGGCGCTGGACCGCGACCTCCGACTCGGCGAGCAGGCCCTCCCGCAGCGCCTCCTCGTTGCGCTCGAGCTCCGTGCGCTTGTTGCGCAGCCGGGTCCGGGTCTGGTCCGCTCGGATCACGGCGGACTCGAGTTGGATCTTTGTCTGGGCCAGCCTCTGCTTAGCGAGTTCTAGGTCGATCTGCAAGTCCCGGTCGTCGATCGCGCAGAGCACTTGCCCGGCCTCTACGAAGTCGCCCTCTTCGGCCTTCACCGAGGTGACGATTCCGGCCGCTTGCGCTGCCACGGCCACCTCCCGCCGGGCGCGCAGGTTCGCGGTCGATCCGAGCAAGTGTGAGATCGGTCCCCGCATCGCAATTTCCGTGGAGACGGGCACGGCATCGCCCTCGGTCAGCGCTCGGGAGCCGTCCTGGCCGGACTTGTCGGAGCCCTCGTCTGCCAGCCAACCCTTGGCTGCGAATCCCCCCGCTGTCAGCGCCACGACCGCGAGCAGCGATGCGTAGGTTTTGCCACGAGTGGTCATCTAATCCGTCACTGGCACTGCCGCGGTCAAAATCTGGGCCAAGGACACCACTTAGACGCGCCTGCCGTTCTATTGGTTAACCCCGAGCGCCGCCCGAAGTTTCAGTTTCTGCCACTCCTTTCTTGAGTATGCACCACGGATTCGAATCACGCTGGAATGACCGCAATCCCCGACAGTGGAAGCGGGTTCACGGGCAGCCGCACGCGTCGCGCAGTCTATGATGGAGGCTGCCGGGCCGGTCCGGCAGGGAACGCGATGTGTGGACGATTCACCCAAGATGTCGACGGGGGTGAGCTAGTCGATCTGTACGAACTGGATCCTTTTTCTCCGCAGATCGAGCTGCGCCGCCGCTGGAACGGTGCGCCGACGCAGATCTTCGGCGTCTGCACAGCGGACCTGGGCGGACAGCGCGAGCTGGCCGCCCAGCGCTGGGGCCTGGTCCCGGCATGGTCGCGCGACGCCAAGATCGGTGCTCGCTTGATCAACGCCCGCTCCGAGACGGTCGACTCCAAGCCGGCGTTTCGCAGCGCGTTCCGGCGCCGTCGCTGCCTGGTGCCGGCCAACGGCTGGTTCGAGTGGCAAAACGACGGCCCGCGCAAGCAGCCGTGGTGGATATCGCGGGGCGGGGAACCGCTTTCCTTCGCGGGCCTGTGGGAGAGTTGGGACCGCGGCGGCGGCCGGATCGATTCCTTTACGGTTCTGACCTGTCCGGCGGATCCGTCGATGCAGTGGCTGCATCACCGCCAGCCTGCGATCATCCCACGCGAGCGCTACGGGGAATGGCTGGATCCGGCCGCTCGCCATCCAGAACTGCTCGCGCTGGTGCAGACTCCTCTGCCCGGGCCGTTCGACTTCCGCAGGGTAAGTCCGGAAGTCAACAACCCCAGGAACGATTTTCCGGAGGTGCTGGCCGCGGTCTGAGCGCAGAATCCCGCTGCGCTTAGGCTTCCGGGCTCGGCAGCGTCTCCGGCATCGGCATGCCGGCCTGCTTCATTAGTTCGATCGCGTTGCCGCGCATGGCCGGGCCCTGATGCAGCCGGTAGTCGAAGTGCATCTCGCCGTCGCTGAAGACATCGCGGAAGTGGGCGTTGGTCACGCGCGCGGGTCCCTCCTCCGCCCACCGCGTCACATTGCGGTCATGCGTTGACAGCACGGCCAGCGAGGAATCGCTCCCCAGCAAGAACTCCGCCAGCACGACCGCGCCGGCGTAGCGGTCGTAGGAGTTGGTGCCGGCGAAGAGCTCGTCGATTAGCACCAAGGTCGGATGGCCGGACCGGATGCTCTCCAGGACCAGCCGGATCCGGTTGAGTTCGGCGGCGAAGCGCGACTCGCCGCGCTGCAGCGAGTCCTTCACGCGAATGGAAGCGACCACGTCCATGGCCGAAATCGTCATCGAGAGAGCCCGAACCGGGGCACCGGCGTACGTGAGCGCGACGCTGGTGCCGATCGTCCGCAGGAGCGTGCTCTTGCCTGCCATGTTTGCGCCGCTGACGACCAAGACGGGATGACCGCGGTCGAGGTCGACGTCGTTCGCCACGGCTTCTTCCCCCAGCAGCGGATGGGCCAGTCCCTCGGCCTTGAGGACGGGCCCTTCCTCGACCACGCTCGGAAAGCTGTACAGCGGATGCTCGAAGGCGAAGCAGCTGATGGACGAGTACGCTTCGAATGCGCCAATTGCGTCGATCCATTGCGGCAGCTGGTGGGCGTGCGCCACCCGCCAGCGCTCCAGCGCGAGCGCTGCCTGGGTCTGGTAGAGCACCAGCGGGCCGAACATGCCGACGATTTGGTTGTGGCGCTGCTCGAACAACGAGACCAAGCGGCAGAAGCCCCGCAGCAACTGGCTGGCGCGCCGGCCATCTCGCCGCAGATCGTTGGATAGCTCCCGCAGGTTGCGGGAGTGAAATTCCTGTCCGTCCAATACCTTCACAAGCGAGCGCAACTCGTTGCAGTCATGGTGGATGCCCTCGGAAGTGACAACCTGCATGGTCAAATAGCGCTGGCCGAACTTCCACAGCACGAGCTCGGCCAGAAGTATGCCGACGAGGGCCAAGAGGCCGGCCGGGGTCGGGCCGAGGGCCACTAGCACGGCTTGGACCACGAATGCCACGCTGAGCGCGAAGCAGCTTGCCGGGAACCATTTCGGCGCCGCGACCGGTTGCTTTTCGGCCCAGGACTTCAGGAGGTCGGTCCGGATGTAGGGCAGCTTCTTCGAACCCTCCACGAAGAGCCGTTCGCGGAGGTCGAGCTGCGACTTGAGCTCCTTGACCGCGGCCTGGCGTTCGATGATCTCCTCCCGGGAGGCGGGCTTGGCCAGCATGTTCGATAGGATCAGCAATCCATCTTGGGTCGATCCCAGGTTAAGGAAGTCAATCAGCCCTCCGTCTTCGGCGAGGTCCACGTCTCGTGCGTAGGGGTGCTCTTCCGGCAGGGTAAGGGCGTCGGACTGACTCGAGGCAGTCTTGCGCTTCTCCCCCATGACCGGGGTGGCGTAGAACATCATCGCGATGCCCGCGGACCGGCGCAGATCCTCCAGCCGCGAGAACACCTTGGAGGAGGCGAGAAACGCAACCACGAGCAGGCCCACCGCCCACCACGTCAACGATGGGAACGTGCTCTCGACCCACCACAGACCTAGCAGGCTCAGTCCGGCCGCGGCCAGGCGGGCGTTGCCGAACCAGCGGTGCCGCTGCTTCCAGTGCCTGTACTCACTGTGGCGGCTCTCTAGCCGCTGTTTGCAAATTTCAACTGGGCCCATGGGCGAATTCCGTCTTGGTCACAGAGCTGGACGACCGCTGGGCCGCGCGCGCAGTAGGCTGCCTCCCACGGAGCGGTAACCCGGCGCATTCCGCCAGGCTGCGCCAGTTCCGGCGCAGGCAGGCGAGGTCAGAGGTGTTTCTAGCGGTCATTCAGAAGTAGGAGCGAGGCTGACGCTCGCATCAAGGTGCGCCGTTCTCGGCAGCTGCGCCATGTCCCTCGGATTCCTCCGCATCCATCCATCGAGCGGCGTCAAAGCCCCAGAAGTTGCACAGCAGCAAGCCATCGGCTGTCTCCAGCGCATCGCCAACTTCGATGGGCCTCGCGGCGCCGGGCTCGCCACCCTCGTCGGATTGCTCGCGGAGCGTGCGCCACAGCTCGTATGGACCCTCTGCGGTCAGCTCCGGACCGCTCTCGTAGTGGGACTTGCGCAACACGAAGGGGGGCTTGCGCGGACTTCGTTCCCGGAACCTCTCGCCCGCGTCAGCGGTCAGGTACAGGATGCGAAAACTGGTCATCGCGCCGATCCCCTATTTTGCCGGAAGCAGCCAGCCAGTACAAGACTGGCGGGAATGTTCTCGCCTGCGCTCGGACTGGCCCTCTTCACGGTGCCGAATCGTCGGCCGTGCGCAACACAGCTTGGTCGTCTGTGCGTGCGTCGCTCACCATGGAGAAGCCGGCATACGAGAACCCGGCCAGAAAGAGCGCGATCACTGGCAGGCCGAGCCAGTGCTCGATGTCGACTGCGACGCCTAGACAGACCGCGAAATAGCTGGCCGCGGCCAAGTTGGCGATCACCCGCCATCCGCCGCGACGGCCGTACGCCCTGCGCGCGAGCGTCGCGGCACTGCGGTCGCCGCTATATTTCGCCGTGCGCTCGAAGGCCGAGCGCGACCCGCGCATGGCGTCCAGCACCGCCCGCGAGTTGCTAATGGAGAGCGAGATGCCTGCGAGCACCAGCGGCGGCACCAGTTTCAGGTGGCGATGGACTCCGCCGCGACCCAGCTCCGCCTGGGACAGGGTATAGAAGCTGGAGAGGGAGCAGAACGTGAGCAAGAATGCGGGCAGGTCCAGCCAGAGCAGCCGGCCGTCCAGGAATTCATGGCGCACAAGCATGGAGGGCAGGATGAGCGCAGCCAGGAGCAGCATCATCGGATAAGCGGTGTTGGCGAGGAGGTGAAACGCGGCCTCTAGCTTGATCTTCACGGGCTGGACGGAGCGGAACAGAGTTGGCAGCAGCTTCAGTCCGGTCTGCAGGAGCCCCTTGGCCCAGCGGAACTGCTGGACTTGGAAGTCGGCCATGTCGGCGGGCAGCTCGGATGGCGCTTCCACGTGTGACGCGTACAAGAACTTCCAACCCCGCAGCTGCGCCCGGTAGCTCAGATCGGTGTCTTCGGTAAGCGTGTCGTGCTGCCATCCCCCGGCATCCTCGATCATCGCCCTGCGGAGCATCCCGGCCGTACCGTTGAAGTTGAAGAAACGGCCGGACCGGGCGCGGCCCCCGTGTTCGAAGACGAAGTGGCCGTCCAGCAGCATTGCCTGAACCCGGGTCAGCAGCGACAGATTGCGGTTTCGGAAGGTCCAGCGCGCTTGGACCATGCCGACCTCGGGGTCGGCGAAATAGTGGACGAGCTTTTCGAGAAAGTCATGCTCGGGGGTGAAGTCTGCGTCGAAGATCGCGACCAACTCGCCGGACGCCTGGCGCAAGCCTGCCGCGAGGGCGCCGGCCTTGTAGCCCTCCCGATTAGAGCGGTGGATGTATTCGATCGGCTCGCCCGCCGCGCGCTTTTCGCCCACGATGCGCTCCAGAACGGCGGAGGTCTCGTCGGTGGAATCGTCCAAGACCTGAATCTGAAGCAGGTGCCGGGGGTAGCGCAGGGCGCAGACCGAGTTGACGAGATCAGCAACGACGAAGCGCTCGTTGAAGACAGGCAACTGTACGGTCACCGTGGGCAGTTGCTCGAACTGCCGCTGTGGCGGCCCCTGCGTCTGATCGCGGTGGCGGTGGTACAGGTAGACCAGCGCATAGCGGTGCAGGCCGAACAGACTTAGCACGGCCATCAGCCCGAAGTACGCTCCGAGCAGCAGGAGGTCGACGATACTCATCTGCGTTACGCTTGGGGCGATCTTGGACCCGCTTGCTCAGGGCTCGACAGAGGCTCCTCCAACCGCTCCGAGCGCCCGGAGGTTGACCTTGGGCCTAGGGGTAGCTGCAGCCCTCATCGAGGGTGGGCTCCTGTTGGTGCTGCGCCTGGAGCGACCGGCCAGCAATGTCCCTGAGTTCCTAGCTTACTATCTCTTGGTTTCGATTGCCTATTTCGCGGCCAGCTGGATTGCGATCCGCGCGTCAGACCGTTTATCAACGCCCCGGTCGGTCCGCTGGATCTGGGTTGCGGCGCTGCTGTTCCGCGTCACGGTCATGCCGTTGCATCCGAGCCTGTCTGAGGACACTGCGCGCTACCGCTGGCAGGGCATGGTCCAGGACACCGGCGGCGACCCGTACTTGGCTCTGCCGGAGGATCCACGGTGGGAGGACTTGCGTGACGCCACCTGGCCGAGAGTCGCCGCAAAGGACAAGCCTTCAGCGTACGGCCCGGTCGTGGAACAGCTGAACCTGTGGACCTACCGCTGCATTCGACTCTGGGAGAGCGATCCTTGGACACAAGTCTGGCTGTTCAAGCTCCCGTTTGCTTTGGCCGAACTGGGTGTCGGTGCAGCGCTGATGTGGCTGCTGGCGGCCGCCGGACGGCCCGCGGCATGGGCATTGATCTACTTGTGGTCTCCGCTTGCAGTGACGGAGTTCTGGGTCGAGGGCCACAACGACGCGCTCGGCGTCGCGCTCACTGTGGCGGCCCTGGCGCTGTCGCTCCGCGGAAGGCCCACATGGGCGCTGGTCGTGCTGACGATTGCGACGCTGTGCAAGTTCTGGCCGGTCGTCTTGTTCCCGTTTCTGGCTCTGGACCGCAGCCGCGGACGCTGGCGAGCGCACTGGAAGGGGCTGTTGGCAGGTGGCGCGGTCGGCCTCGCGATTTGCAGCGTCTACTGGCACGGCATCGCCGAGGTCCTTGCGGTGCTGGAGGGCTTCACGATGGGCTGGCGCAACAACGACAGCCTGTTTGCGGTGCTGCTCTGGCTGGTGGGCGGCGATATGGCGTCCGCCGCGACGGCAGGGAAGTGGATTCTGATTGCTTGCGTCGCTTGGCTGTGGTGGCGGCGGCTCCCTCCGTGTCTCGGCGAGTTGGGCGCGGTGACTGCCGTCTTGCTGCTTTCGGCGAATTGCTTTCCGTGGTATCTGAGCTGGATGTTGCCCCTGCTGGCTGTGCATCCGGTGCGGCCGTTGCTGCTTTGGACCGCTCTAGCGCCGCTGGCCTACCACGTGGTACCCGGCTACGAGGCTACGGGCGCGTGGGAATACGATTCCAGCTTGGTTTTCTTGGAGTACGCACCTGTGCTGGCTTGGCTTGGCACGCTGGGCATCCTAAGCTCCAGGCGCCTCCTGCGTGGCCCGGCGGGCCGCTGAAGAGCTTGCTCTCGCCGGAGAGACGCTTCCGCGCAGGGAGCGCCGGACATTCCGAAATCGGAAGATCCACCGGCCCAGCCTCTGCTGGCCGGGACACTTCGCTAGCGCGGGCTCGTCGACCCGCTATGCGATCGCTTGCGATCGAGCGCGCCGTGGGTGGCGGATCAGCTTGCCTGCTCGACGGGGTGGACGCTGATCATGCGGCCCATGCGGCCTCGGTTGCGGAATTCCACGATCCCGTCGATCTTCGCAAACAGGGTATCGTCGCGACCCCGGCCGACGTTGACGCCCGGGCGGAAACGCGTTCCGCGCTGGCGGACGAGGATGCTGCCGGCCGTGACGACTTGTCCGGCGAAGCGCTTCACGCCAAGCCGCTTCGAGTGGGAATCTCGCCCGTTGCGGGAAGTTCCTTGGCCTTTCTTGTGCGCCATGCTTGCTCCTAGGGGCGTCCCTTCCTACTCGCCCGAGATGGACTCAATCCGCACCTGCGTGTAAGACTGCCGGTGCCCCATCCGGCGGCGGTACATCTTGCGACGCTTGAACTTGAAGACGTTGATCTTCTTGTGTCTGCCGTGGCCGGAAATGGTCGCCGACACGCTGCCGCTGGCCTCGTTGCCCGCATGTAGCGTTCCGTCTTCGTCAGAGACGGCGACGACCTTGTCGAAAGTCACCGCGTCACCGATGCCGCCATCGATCTTCTCGACTTGGATCTCGTCCCCGGGGGAGACGGTGTACTGCTTGCCGCCGGTCTCGATGATCGCGTACATGGTGCTGGGTCCCAGTTAAGGAAAAGACGCAGGCCCTCCATGAGGAAGGTAACTGCGCCGTACTGAATTGATTGTATCGGGAAGTCGGTTTACCGGTCAACTGTCTGTCGCCTCGGCTCTATCGTCAACCTTGGCCTCGGTACTCGCGGAGGCGTGCCTGTAGGTTGGTACGCTAGCCGGTGATGAGCATCACCGTCGACGCCTTCGCCGTCCTTCTGTTGCTGGTCCCGGGGTTCCTTACTTCCAAGATCCTCAACGCCATCGCTGTTCGTCGTGGTAAGGGGCACATGGCCGAGATCAAAGAGCCATTGGTCTTCAGCTTTCCAAAAGCCGCAGCCCGTCGGCCTCCGGCACCCGTGGCGCCGGGCCAAGCAAACTTCTCGCGAGAGCGCAAAGCCCCGCCTATTCGCCGCAGGTTCGTGGAGCTACCCGGCACCCTGAGCGCGACTGTTGTATTCAGCAGTTGACCCGACAAGCGGAGCACTCTCGCCGAAGTTCGCGGGGTCAGTGTGGCAGGGACGCGATGCGCGTGCGCAAATCTTTGAGATTTGCAAGCGTGCGCTATAGTGAAAGCGGAGCATGGATACTGAGATGGCCGAGAGTCTGATGCCGATACTTGGCACGGTGATCGTGGCCCTCTTGGGCTGGCTGGTTGCCGAGCAAAGATCCCTGCGCTCCGACGTGAGCGACCTGCGCGAGCGCATGGCTCGCCTTGAAGGCCTCTTTGACGGATTTACGAAAAAGGAGGCAACGCCGTGAAGAAGCGGCACGAGCCTCGCGAGATCAAGCTGATCGACCCGTCCTACTAGCCGAGCGCGGCGGAGCTGGCTGAAGACCTGCGAGTCGATGCCACGTTCGAGGAGCTGACAGGGGCGGTCTGATCACCTATACGGGCGGGCGGCGCTTGACCGGCTGGCCAGCATACTTCTCGGACGGACCTTAAGAAGGACTGCTTTCCTAACGCAATCCAGCGTGGGTCAACGACAGCGGAGAAGTGCAAGAGGTCGGGGTTGACGGTATTCTTATGCTGGACAAGGACGAAATCGAGTCAATTTCATTGGTGAATGGCGGCATAGAAAGTGAGATAGCATCTGTGCAGGAAGGCGGGGAGAATGACTAAGCGACTGTTTCAATGGCGGACGACCGACGGCTCAAGTCGAGCGGGTCGAGTTGAAGAGAAGGGGTACAAGCCGTTGCCGAAGAACTGGCAGCGTCCCAAAATGCCACCTGCACAGCCTCGAGCTACAAACAGCCCAGTAAACACCGGGCAATCTGGCAACACCCAACAGAACCGGCCATAACAAGTCCCGGACTGACCGTTGCACTACTTCGGAAGCATGTGGATTCAATAGTTCATAGACGGCTCTTCGCCGCAGCTGGTCTCGACGAAGCCTGCTCAGCTGCCGATAGTTCACGGATGCAAGACGACGGCGAGCGGAGCCGCCTCGCTTGAAGCGTGCGCGATTCCAGCGCTTAGCTTGATCTGGCCAGTAATACCTCGATCTCGATGAATTTCCCCACAGTCCAGGCGGTCTTCTTGGGGACTCTAGCCGATCGGTGCTTGGAAGACGTCCGTCCCCGGTCAGGGCATCAGCGAAGCAGCAGTGACTCGCAGAATGCTTTCTGGCCCTTGTGGCGTTCCGCGGCCAACTCCCTGCATTCCTGCTTTGGCCTCGACCGCGAGCAGTCGGCAACGTATTGCTCCCGAGCCGAACGCATGGCCTTCGCGCACTCCGCGTACGCCCACGTGTCTCGCAATGTGCTGATTTCGCCTGGCGGGGGAGGGAGCGGCGGAACAGGCCTCGGATCCCTCGGATCGCCTCCGCGGCCGCAGCCAATCGCGAGACAGGACGCAACTAGCACGGCACCGACGGCTTGGAACCGCATCCTGAAGCTACCGGACCGGACACCGCAGCGCAATGGTGGTCACCATCTCGGCCTCATGCTATAACACCCGAGAAATGTATCTGATATTCTCGTCCTACCTGCGACCGAGCAGGAACTCTCTAGTAAAGGCGCCAGGCGCTGGGGCGGTCCACCCAGAGCCAGCGAGGCTGAACTCAGACCAGCCAGGGAAGCCGTTGAGCCCCAGAACGCAAGGCGACGATCAGCATCGCGCAAGGCAGGCAGACTGATCGGACAAGGGACTGTTGGGCTTGGAGGAGGATTTCAGGGAATCTGTCGGCGCTCTGCCAGATGCCAATGCTTGGCCGGGCCCAACGCGGCGGGACGGCTTCGCCATGCGCTGGAGGGCTCGTGCCTAGGAATCTAGCCCTGAAGGACGGTCACGACTCGCGAAGTTCTGGAGTCGCTCCTCCAGTGCCCGCACTCTATCCTCGGCCGAGTTGGCCCGTGCCCGCTCGGCGTTGGCCCGATCTTCCGCAACCGTCAGGCGATCCTGGGTAGCGGCTAGCTGATCCTGGGCGATCCGCCGCCGCCGCTCCGCTTCCTCCGGCGCGCCGTCGAACTCCTCGCCCGTCACCGGGTCGGCGAACACCAGCACCGTCACTCCGTCCCGCTTCCGGCTGCGCAGGTCCAGCCCCAGCACCCGGCTCCGCAGCTGCCTGCCACCCCCCGGGCGCTCCACGGCCTCCACGGGCTCGTACCTCCCCCCAGTCGCCGCAGAGCCCTCCAAGGCCGTCTCCATCAGCGCTCCTTCTGGGTCCAGCCTCCAGTACTCGCGAACTCCCATCCGGGCGTACTCCCTAGCCTTGTAGCGGGCGTCGTGTTCTTCCGTGGACGGCGACGCCACTTCCAGCACGAAGTCCGGCGGCTTGCCTTCCTCCCAGACCTTGTACGTGCTGCGGTTCCCCCTGCGTCCCACGCCGAACACCACCTGCACGTCCGGCTGCAGCCAGGCCGTGTCGTCGCCGCGCTCGTAGTACACCGCCAGTTCCATGGCCACCAGCACGTCCTCTTGGTCTCGGAAGCGGCTGCGCAGCGCTGCCGCGGCCAGCAGGACCGCCTCCCCGTGCCAGACGCTTTGTGCGATCCACTGCCGTTCCGGGTACTCGACGCTGTCGGGCTCCCGCGCCGCCGCGTCAGGGGCGGAGGGGGCCACGTCGGCCAGTGCCGTCGTTGTGCGGGCCTTGAGCGACATGCTGGATCCCAATCCGTGCAGGCGTCCTTCCTTCGTGATTATAAAAGGGCTGTCATTCGAGGGAACGCAGCCGCACCGCGAACCGGCGTTCCTGTCGGGAAGGAACCGCCAAGCCGGCCAAGAGCAGGGCCTCGGCCCCGAGACAAGGAGGCTAGCGCGGATATGTCTCGGTATCTTGGCGTGCCAGCACTAGGGCGGCAGAGTGCTGCTTGCAACGCTCGCGAAATCCTTCAATGCGCCCTTGCAGGGCAGGCTCTGTAACGAGATTGGCTTCCTCTCCCGGATCATTTTTGAGGTCAAAGAACTGCTCAAAATCGGGCTGGCGCCCCCGAAAGTCGACGTCTTGCTCGCCGTATTGTGCCTTGTCGCTGCGGAAGTAGCGCACGTACTTCCAATCCTTCGTGCGCACCGCTTCCATGTACGGCCCGGTGCGCATCAGGAACAGGCTCTCGATAAAGATCTCGTCCCGCCACTCGGCCTGCGGGTCAGCTAGCAACGGGCCCAGGTCCCGCCCCTGCATGCTGGTCGGCACGTCCAGACCGCCGAGAGCGACTATGGTTGCGGGAACGTCGATGCTGAGCACCAGTTCGTCGACCGTGGTACCACGCGACTCCTCTGGAGCGCGGGGATCGTAGACGATCAGCGGTACGCGAGTGGTCAGATCGTAGAGCAGGGACTTGCCGCCCATCGCGTATTCGCCCATCAACAGGCCGTGGTCGCTGCTGAATACGATCACCGTGTTGTCGGAGATGCCCCGGCGCTCCAAGCTCTCCCGCAGCTCGCCAACGGCGCGGTCGATGCCATGAATCAGCTGGTAATAGCGCACTCGATGCTCGCGCAGCGCCTCCGGGCCGAGATAGGAGTACGAGTAGGTATTCATGCGGCCCTCTCTTGGATGCACATCCAAGGGGATATGCTTCGCGGTGTCATCGCCGAACGTGCTCGGAGGTTGCAAGTCGGCGTCGCGGTACAGCGAGTCATATATCGGATGGTTAGCCAGCTTTGGATGGGAGTTCGCCGGATTGGTCATGCGGGTCGCTCCGTCTTCTTCGGGGTAGAGCATCGATCCGGAAATCGAGCCGTGCGGGGCCGAGAAGCTGACCGAGAGCATGAAGGGCCGGTCGCCTGGTGCGTCGTCGAGGAAGCGCTCGATGCTGTCGCTCATGATCGGCGTGACGATTTCCGCTTCGGCATCGTGATAGATCGCGAGGTGCTCGAACTCCTTGGGCCAGAACCTCGCCCAGTCATCGTGGCCGCGCCAGAAGTCGAACTTTTCCAGAGGCTTGCCGCGGAAAGAGTACTGTTGCAATCCGATCTTGCCGACGAAGCCGACGTGATAGCCCTCCTGGCGCAGCAGCGCGGAGTAGGTTTGCTCCCACTGCGCGTCGGAGAGCACGTTCGGGGACGAAAAGCCGATCTGATGCACGCGCTCGTACTGGCCGTTCATGAAGCTCGTACGGCTGGGCATGCAAACCGGGGCCACCACGTGGGCCTCGGTGAAGCGCACGCCGTCATTGGCCAGCTTGTCAATGTGAGGGGTCTGAAGGATCGGATTGCCAGCGATGCTGAGGGCATCCGCCCTCTGATCGTCGGTAAGCAGAAAGATGATGTTGGGCCGGGATGCGGGGGGCTCCGGGCCTTGGCAGCCCGTGATCGCCGCGAGAACGCAGCTGGCCGCGCCGAGCCGGGCGAGGGCTCCTGGCAGGATTCGTTGCAGTGTCATGGAACGCATCTAAGCTTAGGGCAACCGCGAGGGCTCGCCACCTGACGCGGCTGGGTGGTTTGCTGCTTGTGCGGGCCGCACGACGCAACCGGACTCGGCGGAATGCGAAGTCCTTTAGCGAGTTTCGCGCTGGACAAAGGCTTCATCTGCCATCTTGCGACTAGTTAAGAAAGTTTATCTTTAACACGAGCAAGGAGCCGTGCGCCCGGCTGGCTTTGCGGGCGGCGTTCTCTAGGCCGGCCAAGGACTGGTGCGACTTCGTAGCGTGCCGTTAGGTGTGGTCTACTGCACGTAGCGGCCATGGAAAAGCGCAGGTTCGAAGAGATCAAGATCGGCGAGGAGCACGAGACGCCCGCGATCACAGTGACCGATTGGCACGTGATGAACTTCGCGGCCGTGTCGATGGACTTCTTCGAGCTGCACACCAACGAGGAGTACGCTCGCAAGACACAGTTCGGGCGGCGAGTGGCGCACGGATTGCTCGGCCTGGCGATGGCCGATGGCCTGAAGCACCGGTCCTCGTTCCAGATCGAGGCCATTGCGTCTCTGCACTGGTCGTGGGAGTTTTCCGGACCGATCTATATCGGTGACACGATTCATGCGCGACTTCGCGTTACAGACAAGCGCCCGTCTAGCTCCAAGCCCGACCGTGGCGTGGTCACCGTCGAGTATGAGGTGTTGAATCAGGACGACAAGATCGTGCAGCATGGAACGAACAAGGTCTTGGTGCACAGGCGCTAAAGGGACCGTCGGCGCTGGCGAAGGTGTGAGATGGCGGGGCAGCAAGACTTTCTGTGAGCGAGGTGAACATGGCGATTACCACTGAGGCGTTCGAGTATTCGGATGGCAGCACATTGTTGCGAGGTCAGCTTGCGCGAGACGATACATGGACCGACCCACGCCCGGGAGTGCTGATCGCACATACGTGGGCGGGTTGCGGACCTTTCGAGCAGGGGAAGGCGGTCGATATCGCCGAGCTCGGCTACGTCGCGCTGGCTGTGGACATGTATGGCGGCGGCATCGTCGGCAGCAGCACGGAAGAGAACGCCAAGCTTATGTCGGTCGTGCTGGAAGACCGCGCCTTGCTGCAACGACGTATGACGGCCGCGCTCGATGCCCTCAAGACGCTCTCGAGCGTGGATTCGGGGCGCACCGCTGCGATCGGGTACTGCTTCGGAGGGCTGTGCGTGCTGGACTTGGCTCGCACGGGCGCACCGTTCCAAGCCGCGGTGAGCTTTCACGGCTTGCTGAACCCGCCGGGCAACATCGAGACCGCGAACGTGAGGCCGCGCGTGCTGGTGCTGCACGGATGGGACGATCCGATGGCGAAACCAGACTCGGTCGGAGCGCTTGCCGGGGAGTTCACCCGCGCCGGAGCGGACTGGCAGATCCACGCCTACGGGCGCACGATGCACGCCTTCACGAATCCGGAGGCCAACAACCCTGACATGGGAACGGTCTACGACGCGCAGGCCGATCGGCGGTCGTGGAACTCAATGCGCCAGTTCCTCAGCGACTCGTTCGACTGAGGATAGTCGCGATCAAGCCGAAAGGCGTTACTGACGGGGCAAGAACGGATCGCTCGCATCCCAGCGGGGCTTGTAGGTGGTCGGATGGCGCTCTTTGGCCCTGGCGGGGTCGTAATCGGGATTGGGTGCCGGCATCGTGGCACCGATGGACTCTCTCCACGCCGCCAACTCCTTCAGCATTGCAGCGGCGCGCGTCCCTTCCGATGACGACAGATCGTTGCGCTCCGCCGGGTCCTCGGCGAGGTTGTAGAGTTCAACGTGCGAGTCCTCGTAGAACTCGATCAGCTTCCAGTCTTGCTTGCGAATCGCCGCTGTGGGTGCGGAGCCCGCGTTTGAGTAGTGAGGATAGTGCCAATAGAGCGTGTCTCGCTCGAGTTCTCCGGTCTGCTTGAGCAATGACACAAGGCTCTTGCCATCTGCGGTGTGGCCTTCTGTATCTGCCGCCGCGGCCATTTCAAGCAGCGTGGGGTAGAAGTCGATACTGCTGACAGGTGTGTCTTCGACTGCACCCGCCCGGACCACGTTGGGCCAGCGCACGATCAACGGCTCGCGGATGCCGCCCTCCCAGAGGTAGCCCTTGCCGGATCGGAAGCCGCCGTTGAAGGCGCGGCTTGCCACTCCCCCGTTGTCGGAGAAGAAAAAGACCGCGGTGTCGGAGGCAAGATCGTGACGCTCCAGCAAGGAGAGCAGGCGTCCCACGCTCTGGTCGACACCTTCGACCATCGCGGCGTAGACCGCGTGGTTCCGGTTGGTCGGATCGGTCCTGCCCGCGTAGCTGTCGATCAGGCTGCGCTTGGCCTGGATAGGCCCGTGCACTGAGTAGTAGGACAGGTACAGGAAGAACGGGCGTTCCCGATTCGCTTCGATGAAGCGTTCGGCAGCCTCCGTCAGCCGGTCAGTCAAGTAGTCGCCGGGCCGCGCACCGGGGACTTGGAGCCACTTGTGCGGAGCGAACATGGTCCTGTGAGAGCCCAGATGGCCGGACGCGAAGCTCTCGTCGAACCCGCGTTTCTCTGGCATGTAATCGCCTGCTCCGAGGTGCCACTTGCCGATGCAGGCGGTGGCGTAGCCGGCCGCGCCCAGCGGCTCCGCGATAACGGTCTCATCGAGTGGCAGACCTAGGGGGAGTTGAGCCTGGCGTAACTTGGCGTGGGGCAGGACATTGCCGGGCAAGTACTGCGTCAGGCCGAGTCGGGCGGGCCAGCGGCCGGTCAGAATACTGGCCCGTGTCGGAGAACAGTTGGGGGCGGCGGCGTAGGCGTTTGTCAAGCGCATGCCCTCTTCGGCCAGACGGTCAATGTTGGGCGTGCGGTGATAGCTGTTGCCGTAGGCCCCGACATCGGCGTAGCCCATGTCGTCGAGGAGCAGGAAGATGATGTTGGGACGATCCGCTGTCTGGGCTAGGGATTCGGCTGGGGGCCCGAAGGCTGCGACCGTGCACAGGGCCGCTACGGTGGCGAGATGGCGTCTAGCAGCCAGCATGAGGACACTGTAGCAGCCGCCCGTGCCCGTCCACAGGCCGCTTGCACTAGGAACAGAGGTAGTGGCGTTGAGATAAAATGCTGAAGTAACTGGGTTTCTCCGAAACGGGCCCGTAGCTCAGCTGGATAGAGCGGCCGCCTCCTAAGCGGCAGGCCGGGGGTTCGAATCCCTCCGGGCCCGCCATAGACTCAAAGGCTCAGCTCACGCAATTCGCTGAGGCCAGTGCTTGATTCGTGCTGCAATGTGCATCACATTGGAACTTGGCGGAGAGATTCCTAATGTTGAACCCATACACGAGCTCAGGGGTTTCGGGAAAACTATCTAGAACTACGCTGGTGCGCCATGATGATCGATTGGCAATCTTGATAGAGCGTGCAGCGACGTCACTCGCCCTCGACAAGTCAGCTTTCCTGCGCGCTGCAATTGAACGCGAGGCTGTCCGTGTGCTGGAAGCGCAGTCGCGGCATGTCTTGTCTCAGAAGGATGCCGAGGAGTTTGCTGCGGCCCTTGACACGTCCCCCACTCCGACCCCGCGCGCCTTGGATGCGGCCTGTAACTATCAGTGGCGCGTTGTTCATGCCGATTAAGCCAAAGTCCCTCCGAATCGAGAGTCTCGACCCGTCGCGGCATGATCGCAATATTCCTTCAGCACTGCAGCCTGGCGATGAGTGCGCTGATTGCGGGCTCACCCGCGCGGATCTGCCTCCTCGGTCGTAGGGAGATCAGGGCCTGATTCGCAGCTTCCCGAAATGGATGTGGGTCCGCGGCCTGTCGGGAGTTCCGCTGTCCCAAACGGCCCGGAAGTCGCCGGGTGAGACTTCGATCAGTGTCGGGTAGGAGTTCTTGATCCCCGCATCATAGAAGGTCTTCTGTTCGCTCCAAGAGCCACTAGGTGCCTTCGTCTTGTAGCGCAGGGCCATTCGTCCGCCCGGCTCGCGTTGCGCAGGACCGTCGTTGTAGACGTAGATGTGCGTCCCGTCGCTAGACTGCCCGAAAAACGCCTTAGATTTGGCGTTGTGCAGTTCGGGCTCTTCGCGAGCAACGCTCCAAGTGTGGCCGCCGTCGGTGCTGATGCTGGAATAAGCACGCGGAGGGTCCGTCGTAAGCTCGGTCTGGTCATAGTTTGCGGTCCTCATCACGATCTTTAGCGAGTCAGCCGCGTCGCCTCGTGCGATGTTGCCTTCGTGCAGGAACACGCGGGCAGTCGTCGGCTGAGGGATGTACGCCTCGAGGTCCCACTCGAGCAGGCTGGTGCTGCTAAGGATAAAGTGGTCGCGGGAGCCCCTCGGGTCTTTTTGCAGCGTGTTGCGGTGGGCCGGCAATAGGAAGAGCTTCCGGCCGTCGATCTCGGTCTCGACGATGCCGGCGTTGGTGATCAGCGGGCCTGTGTAGCGCATTGAAAGCTGGACTTGCGTCCAAGTGCGTCCGCCATCGGCCGTGAAAGCGGCGACGAGCTGCGATTCCTCGCTGTTCTCGAAGGCGATGGGACAGCGCATTGCGAAGCACCAGACGACGTCTTGCCCCGGGGCGCGATACAGGACCGGATTGGCGTATGCGAACTGAATGGCACCCTGGCGGCGTTGATGATCGAAGATAGCGACCGGTTCATCCCACGTATCTCCGTCGTCTCGCGAAACGGTGGCTAGGATGTCCCCCATGTCCTTCTTCCCATTGACCATCGCGCCGAACGCGACGATGAGGTCCCGCTCGCGCTCCCCTTGGACGATGAAGGGCTGCCAGACGCGCCATGCATGCGGATGTTGTGTCACACGCCGGATGACGCGCACATCGGAAACGTCGCCCTTGTACTTCTCCGTTTCCGCAAGGGCCGTTCCGGCGAGTAGGACAGCGGCTTGCACTCCGGCGACCATCCAAGCTGAAGTGCGAATCGTGCCTCGAATTGCCATTCCTACAAAGTACCGTATGCTCTGTGACGAGGTCAGTCGCTCTGCCGCTCCGGCCTGATCGGCCATGACGTATGCCCGTAGCCGCGGCTGCCCTCCGATTCTCGTTCCGCCAGGCTGCCGCTCGCGCGCATTTGCGAGAGCAAGTCGGTTCCGGTTCTTGGCGCCGACTATCGTGAGCAGGGCGTGTCGCGGTGAGGGAAGCCGAGTCATGTCTTGATCCTCTCAATCGCAGTCGCGCCAACCAACGGCGACGCACCGGAGAGCTGTGGCCCTGGCTGGACTCTCCGGAGAAAAGGGATCAGAAAGCGCGATCCGGGCCACTTCGATAGCTTCATTGCCGACGCAATCGATCACCCAGAGATGCTCACCGGCGACCACCAAGTGGGGACAATGCCATCCAATCGACTTGGCATTCCGCGTAGTTGCGCTCGGGCGCCGGCCGCGCTTGTCGAGATGGCAGTGAGGGCAAGCGCTCTCGAAATCTGCAGGTTGACGGTTTCCGGGGCTCCGGGTATGGCGCGCCGGCTTCGCTGCCTCAGCTCTTGGTGGAGAGCAGCGCGCGGAGAGTCTCCGGCGCGATGTTGCCGCCGCTAAGCACGCAAACCAATGGTCCGCCCTGGCCTCGCGGCGCAGCCAGCGCTGCCGCGACCGACACGGCCGCACCGGCCTCGACCACGAGCTTCTGCTCGACCGCCAAGAGCCGCACGGCGGACGCCATGGCTTCTTCCGACACGAGCTCGACGGATTCTACGTGCTGCTGCACGATCGGAAACGTCCGCGAGCCGGGCTCGAGCACCGTAAGGGCGTCCGCTAGCGACTGTGCTGGCGCCGTGCGCACAGGTCGTCCGGCTTCCAAGGACAGCTTCATCGACGGGTTGGCTTCAGCCTGGACCCCGAACACGCAGCATTCTGGCCGACCGGCCTTCACGGCCAATGTTGTTCCCGCGATCAGTCCGCCGCCGCTGATCGGCACGTATAGGTCGAACGCGCTGTCGACTTGCTCGAGCAGCTCCAGGCCGAGCGTCGCGTTGCCCGCGATCGTCTCGGGCGAGTTGTAGGGATGCAGCAGCCTGCGGCCCGTTTCCGTTCGGATTCGCTCGGTGGCGGCGAAGCGTGCTTCGAAACTGTCCTCGCAGAGCACGACATTGCCGCCGAACGCTTCGGTGCGCCCTCGCTTGAATGCCGATGCCCCGCGCATCATGACGATCGTAGACTCAACCCCGAGCCGGGTCGCCGCATAGGCGACGGCCTGGGCAAAGTTGCCCGAAGAGTTGGTGACCACACCGGTCGAGAGGCATTCGTCGAGGTGGGTGAGGATCGAATTAAAGGCTGCGCGAACCTTGAAGGCGGCGACCGGCTGCATGGATTCCAGCTTCAGCAGAACCGGCCTTCCCAGCTCTCGACTTAGGAAGTCCGACTGGACAAGTGGCGTCCGGCTCAAGTGTGCAGCCAGGCGCTCGCGGGCAAGGGCGACCTCGTCCGCCCATGCGCGTGGATCAATTCGCTGAGCTAGGTTTCGCTGCATCACAGCAATGCGAGTCTCAGACCCCGGTCTTGGATCGGCCCGGGTTTGTCAACAAGACTCGCCCCCTAGAAACCACGGTAGCAAGGGTAAGTTTCTGTACCATAGGATGATTCAAAGGGCGCAACTCGCCCTTGGAGCGTCGAGATGAATTCCCGCCACCTTCATCGCACTCCGCGCCTGGGCTTGCCTGTCACGCTGGTCGTGGCGGCCTTGGTCTGGGCGCTGCCCGCATTTGGGCAAACCAACACGGGTTCGATCCAAGGTGTCGTGTACGACGAGTCGATGGCGGTGATGCCAGGGGTGAAGGTGACCGCCAGCGACCTGGCCCGCGGCATCGAACGGACGGTGGTCACCTCGGAGGCGGGCGACTACGTGCTCACGCTGCTCATGCCGGGCGAATACCTGCTGTTGTTCGAGGCGGAGAGCTTCGCGCCGTTGACCGTCGAAGGCTTCGAGGTATTGGTTGGCGAGGCGGCCGAGTTCTCCCCGCAGTTAGCGGTTGCGGCGACGCAGGCCGAGATCGTGATCTCGGCCGACGCACAGCGGTCCGCGATTGAGCCGCAACGAGTTGCGCAATCGGATCACATCGACTCGGTCCGGATCGAGAACCTTCCGATCAACCGCCGCAACTACCTTGACCTAGCCCTGCTGACTCCAGGCGTGGTCGACACCAATTACATCGCCAACGCCACGGACCGCCGCATTCCGCCCACGCCCACGTCCGGATTGGGTGTCGGCGGTGCCAACGGGCGCACCAACACCTTCATGATCGACGGCTTGGACAACCTGTATAACTCGGGAAGCGTCCGCTCGTCGATCAGCCAGGAGGCAGTCCAAGAGTTCCAGGTCAACCGCAGCACATTCTCCAGTGAACAAGGCGGCGCCCCGGGCGGCACGGTCAACATCGTGACCAAGTCCGGCACCAACCAGCTGCACGGAACCCTCTTCGGCGTCGTGCGCAACCGACGCTTTCAGGCGCGGAACTACTTCGATCCTGGCAAGAGTGCCTATACCCGGGCCCAGAGCGGGGCCTCCGTCGGCGGCCCGGTCGCCAAGAACAAGACCTTCTGGTACACAGCCTACGAACGTCTGGACCGACACGAGTCCCAGATCGTGCCCCTGCTCTCCGACCCCTCGATCTTGACCTCATTGACCGAGTCGCAGCAGGTTCTCGCCGATGTGCTGGGCACCTCCGGCCCCCCGTCGTTCCGGCCGATCATTGCCGAGCTCTCCGCAGCGCTGACTCCGGCCAACACGCCTGGCGTGAGGGAGCTATTCGAGGACAACAGCGGCGTGTTTCCGTTCTCCGAGCTGCGCCAGCAGTTCATCACCCGCGTGGACCACACGTTCAGCGAAGACCACAACATGTTCTTCCGGGGCAATTGGACCGGGCAAGAGGGCCAGAACACAGATTTTGGCGCCCTCACGGCTCTCAACCGCGGGCGCAACAATGCCGTCAATGACTTCGCCGTGGCGCTCGGCGACACCTATGTCATCAACTCGAAGTGGCTCAGCGAGACCCGGATCGGCGCCGGATATCACGACTTCGGAGTGTACCCAACTGATCCTCACGGTCCGGCCATCAGCATTGGGGGCTTCGGCGAATTCGGCCGCGACTTCATCCTGCCGACGCACGTAGTCGAGCGAGTCCTGCAATTCCGACAGAATTTCATGCGCGTGTCCTCGCGTCACACGTTCAAGTTCGGCGTCGATTACAACCCGATGCGGGACGCGGTTCGATCCGAGACGTTTTTCAGCGGGCGGTTTATCTTCGCCGATGCAGTTCCGCTCGCGGCAGTCATCGACGGAGCCCTGCCAGGGGCCTCGCAACTGGTGAAGGGGGTCCTGGCCGGGATCGGCCACGCGGACCTTGCACCGCACGTAGACCAGCCCATCTCGGCGCTGCAGGCGTTTGCCCTGGGTCTGCCAGTCGTCTACCAGCAGGGCTTTGGCGATCCTCACTGGCAAGGCTGGGCCAACCGCCTGAACTTTTTCGCCGAGGACTCTATCCGCGTGACTTCGAAGCTGAAGCTAACGCTCGGGTTGCGGCACGAGTTCGAGATCAAGACCAGGTTTCCGCGCGACTTCAACAACGTCGCGCCGCGCGTCGGGTTCGCGTGGAGCCCCGATCCCAAGACGGTGATTCGCGGCGGCTACGGAATCTACTACGCTCGCATTGACGGCCAGGTTGCCTACATCAATGACCTGCTGGGCGACGCACAGCAGATTTACCAGGTGTTCATCCCGCTCACCGGCGTGGGAGGGATCCAGAGCACGCTCACCGGGGAGCCGCTGACGTCGGCGGAGATCTGGCAGACGCAGAAGCAGCGCGGCGTCATCGGGACGCGGGGGATCACGCGCGAGGATCTCGCAGTTCACGGCATCGACCCCGGCCCGGGCTATCCCTTGCGCGTCGCCTTCCGCGTCGCCAAGGACACGGTCAACCCTTACGCCCAGCAGGGCAGCTTCGAGATCCAGCGCGAAATCAGCGGCTACTCGCTCTCGGCGGCCTACAACTACAACCGCGGCGTTCATATCATCAGGCCCCTAGATGTCAACGTCTACGAGGCCGGCACCAACGAGCAGGGCAGGCCCATCGTGGGCTTCCACAACCCGCTGATCTTGCAGGACAACCTCTACGGGAGCTGGGGCCGGTCCTACTACCACGCTCTGATCTTGCACTTGCAGAAGCGCTTCGGCCAGACGTTCACCCTGTCGGCCCACCATACGTGGAGCAAGGCGATCGACGAGGCGACGGACTACAACTCGTCCTACGAGCCGCACTTGCAGTGGGACGCTCGCAACGAGCTCGCCCTGTCGCACTTCCACCGCGGGCATCGGTTCGTCGCCAACGTGGTGGCGCAGTCACCTTGGAAGGCAGGCAAGGGGCGCGGTTTCCGGCACAACCTGCTGTCAGACTTCGCGTTCTCAGGCGTGATCTTGGCCCGCTCCTTCGCTCCGTTCAATCTCAACGCGAACTTCGACACCATCGGAGACCGGCACACTGATACGCATCGGCCGTGGGGCCTTGGTCGTAACGTAGGCGTGGGACCGGCCTTCTTTGGCATGGACATTCGTCTGACACGCTCGTTCGCCCTCACGGAGGGAGTTGACATGCGGATCTCTGGCGAGGCCTTCAACCTGCTGAACCGCACTAACTTCCGGGCCGTGAACGGCATAGTCGGCAACATGACTCTCGAGCAGGTCCCGGATCGCCCGACGGGCCGGCGCGGAAATGTCACGGACCCGTTCTCGTTCACTTCCGCATTCGATCCACGGCAGTTCCAGCTCTCGCTGCGGCTGACATTCTAGCGGCGCGGCCTCTGCCACGGGCAACGGGCACGCTGCCGCTCAGCGCCGGAGCCTCAAGCGCCCTTGCTGGCGGCAGGCTCGCCCGTGTCGGGCTCGCGCCCTTGCGATCGGATCGCCGCGAGCACCGCCGCGGCCGCGTTGTACCCGCTTCTGACCGCGCCTTCCATCGTGGCGGGCCAACCGGTGTCGGTCCAGTCGCCGGCAAGGAAGAGATTGGGGAAGCGGGTGTGGGGGCCGGGCCGCCAGCGTTCCAGGCCTGGAACTGCCGAATAGGTGGCGCGCATCTCCTTGATCACCCGGCTGCGCCGCAATTCCGCCTCTCTCGCGCGGGGAAACGTCTCCCGGAGCTGTGCCACGGCCCGCTGCGCGATTTCCGCAGGCGGATCGCGCACCAGGCCGCGCGCCGCGCTGACGACCCCGAGGTAGTAGCCTCCCCCCTTGTGGAAGATCCACTGGACCTCCCCGTCGACCAGCATCGCGTGCCCGAATTCCGTGATGGGCCGGTCGAACCAGAGGTGGATTCCGACGATCGGAGAGGGTTGGAAGCGCTGTAGTTGGTCTTCCACGCCCAGCTCCGGCACGAGCGCCGCCACTCGGTCGAAAGGGACCGCGCTGATGTAGAAGTCGGCCGCTTGGTCGCGAGGATCGATTGCCGTCACCTTGGACCCGAGGTGGAGCCGCACCGATGGACCGAACTGGCCCGCCAGGGCGGGGGAGTACAGCTCGTCAAGCGGCACGGCCGGCACGCCCATTTCATAGCTGGTGCGGGAGCCCAGCAGCCCTTCTCCGAAGACCTGCAGAGCCGGAAGCGCGGACGCCCGTTCGGGTTCCTCGTTCAGGGCGCTGACGATCACTGGCCGCCAGAAGTGCGCGATTGACCGCGCTGTAGCGCCGTGTTGCCTAAGCCAGTCCGCGAACGTGATGTCGTCCAGGTCGTCGCGCTTGCGCGCTCGCGACACGGCTGCTAGGCAGCGGAGCAGAGAAAATTTGTCCTTCCAGCCCAGACCGCGCATTTGAAGCAGGGACCGGGCTAGGTGCAGGGGCGCGGGCAGGGGGTCCCGGAAGAGCGCGTCGTGCGTCCCGCCCCGGCCGACCAAGTGCAGGGTGGACTGGAAGACGATTCGATCCGCTACCCCGCACTTGCGGTAAAAATCCATCAGTTCTGTGCAGCATCGCAGCAGGACGTGCTGGCAGTTGTCGATGTGTTCGGAATCCGGGTCGCTGGGAGTCAGGCGATACGACGCCGCCCGTCCTCCGAGGAACGGGCGGGCCTCGTGTATGTCCACGTCCAGGCCGGCCTCGCCGAGCCGCGCGGCGGCCGCGAGGCCGGCCAAGCCGCCACCGACGATCTTCACGCGGGGAACGATGGCACCCTCCCGGTGGCCCTGAGCCAGAGGGCATGGCTCGCGATTCCCAGCTTGCGCGGCTTGGAGAGCCCGAGCTCTTGCGACAACACGTCAAAGCCCGCCCGCCGGATCCGTTTCAGAATCCCGCGGTAGGTCGCGATCATGGCCCATAGCGCCGCTCTGCAGGGCGGACTGGTCATTCCCAAGAGCGCGGCGGACTCCCTGTAGTAGCGATCGGCCCTTTGGTACTGGAAATCCATGAAACTCTGGAACCTATCCTCACCTGCCCGCACTTCTCCGGACAGAAGTTCGTCCCTGCTCATGCCGTACTCCGCCAGCTCGCACAGCGGGAGGTATACCCGGCCCATTGCGGCATCGGCAGCAATGTCCCGCATGATGTTCGTCAGCTGGAAGGCGATCCCGCAACGCTCGGCGAGGGGCAGTGCCTCGCGGCCTTCGAACCCGAATACGTGCATCGTCGTCATGCCTACCACCGAAGCGGCCCGATAGCAATAGCGGTAGAGGTCCTCGAAGTTCTCGAACACCTGCTCAGAGAGGTCGCCCTCCATGCCATCCAGCAGCTCGAAGGAGTAGGAGCGCGGTATGGCATGGCGCTCGCAAGCATCGCAGAACGCCGCCAAGACGCTGTCTTCTCTGGAGCCTGCGAAATGCCGCTGCAGGTTGTTGCGCCACTCCCGGATCGCTGCTCGCCGGGAGTCCGCCGCAAGGTCCGCTTGGTCGACGATGTCGTCACTGTGGCGTGTGAAGGCGTAGATCGCGTACATCGACTCGCGCTGCACTGGCGGCAGCAGCCTGAAAGAGTAGAAGAAGTGCCGGGCGCGGGCCTTGGCGATGCGGCGGCAGTGCTCGTAGGCCTCTTCAATCGTGGGCATTGTGCGCCTCTGGAACTGCTAGCGGAACCCGTGCCAAGCGGCGCGCCAGGACGCGCGCCAGTAGCGCGGCGTGATCCGACGCGGTCATGACGGGCCGCTTCGAAATGGTGTCGAACCCGGCCGAGCGGATCTTGGCAAGCACGCCGATGCCTGCTCTGGCGAACATTTCGATTTCGACGCCCAAGCGGCCGGACAGCCGATCTGCTAGCGGCAGGCCTGCGACAAAGAGGCCGTGCGCCCGCTCGGTCAGATCGCGCACAGTCTCGCGGATCTCCGGCGACGCGGCACCCCGTGCCATGTCTGCGGCAAGCGCATCGCGGCCAGAGCCGTTCGCCCGCATCACATCCTCGGGCAGGTACACCCGGCCGATGCGCCAATCTCGGGCCACGTCCTGCCAGTGGTTGGCCAGTTGCAGGGCCGTGCAGATGGCATCGGACAGCTCGAAGAGATCCGGGTCTCGGTATCCGTTAATCCTCAGCACCAGCCTGCCGACAGGGTTGGCGGAGTAGCGGCAGTACTCGAGCAGGTCGTCGTAGCTAGCATAGTCTCGCTTGGACTGGTCCTGCTCGAAGGCGCGCACAAGGTCTTCGAAGTCTTGGCGAGGAAGGTCGTGGCGCGCAGCGGTCTCCTTCAGGCCCACGAACACGGGGTGGTAGGCCTCGCCGCGCTCCATTGCGGCCAATTGCTCGCGCCACCACCGGAGCAGGTCCAGGCTCAGCTCAGGATCGCCGGTCTCGTCGCCGAGATCGTCCGCCCAGCGGCAGTATGCGTAGACGTTGCAATAGTCTTGGCGCAGGTGCTTGGGGACAAGCAGGCTGGCTACGGAGAAGTTCTCGTAGTGCTCCCGCGTCAGGCTGCGCGTGTAGCGGAGCGATTCCTCTAGGCCCCAGGCCGGGAATCTCCTGCCGTGCGCGCGCAGGAATTCGACGGGCTCGAGCGCGGGCATTCTCTTAGTATCCTGCCGCCACGCCCTCGCTTCTCGAGTCGGCCGCACCCATCAACGCTTCCGAACCCACCTCGATGGCCTCGATGTGCCCCAGGCTTCGACCGAATGACAGCTCATGGCCAAACGCCCTGAGCCTCTCGCGGGTGTCGGCCGACGCGCCCGATGGCTCCATGTACAGCCGATCCGGCATCCACTGATGGTGGAATCGCGGGAAGTCCACGGCCTGCTGGACATTCATGCCGAAGTCCACAACGTCCAACAGGACCTGCGTGACCGAGGTAATGATCGTCGGCCCTCCTTGGGCGCCGAGCACAAGCCTCGTCACGCCGTCGCGCACCACGATAGTCGGAGACATGGCTGACAGCGGGCGCTTGCCCGGCTCGATGGCGTTGTTCTCGCTTTGGAGCAGCCCGTAGGTGTTGGGGCTGCCCGGCTTGGCCGTGAAGTCGTCCATTTCGTTGTTGAGCAGCACGCCCGTCCCTTTGGCGGTGACCCCGGAGCCGTAGCCCCCGTTGAGCGTGTATGTCACCGCCACGGCGTTGCCCGCGGCATCGACCACCGCGTAGTGCGTGGTCTCATCGCTCTCGTAGCCGCTCGGGCGGCTGTCGCCCACTGTTGCGCTGGGGCTCGCCTTATCCCCGCGGATGCTCTTGCGACGCTCGGCTGCGTAGGCCTTCGACAGCATGCCTTGCAGTGGGATATCCACGAAGTCCGTGTCGCCGAAGAAGCGCGCCCTGTCTGCAAAAAAGCGCCGCATGGCTTCGGCCACCAGGTGAATCGTGGTAGCCGAACCGGCCCCACTGGCAGCGAGGTCGAACTTTTCCAAGATGTTGAGGATCTGGACCACGCCGGCACCGCCGGAACTGGGCGGAGGAGCGCTCAGGACCTTGTGGCCTCGATAGGTCCCCAGCACGGGCTTCCTCTCGACAGGTGCGTAGCTGGCCAGGTCACTGGCGGAGATCGTCCCGCCGTTGGCGGACATGTCGGCAGCGATCAGGCGAGCCGTCCGTCCCTCGTAGAACTCGTCCGGGCCGATGCGGGCGAGCCGTTCCAGCGTGGCCGCCAAGTCCGGTTGCCGGAAAGTGTCGCCCATCTGGAATGGGCTGCCGTCGTTCAAATAGATCCGACGCGACTCCGGGAATCGTCTCAGCCGGCTGCTTGACTTGAGCGACTGGGCCAGATCCCACGTCACCTCGAAGCCGTCAGCGGCCAAGCGCCGTGCGGGCTCGACCATGCTGGCCCACGCCTTGGTGCCGTATTTGTTCAAAGCCAGGGCCAGGCCCCGCACCGTGCCTGGCACGCCGGCCGCCCGGTAGCCGACCAAGCTCTCATCGGTAGGATTCCCGTCTTGGCCGATGTACATATCGCGCGTGGCCGAGCCCGGGGCGCGCTCGCGAAAGTCGATGAATGTCGACCGACCGTCGGCCAAGCGCAGCAGCATGAATCCGCCGCCGCCGAGATTGCCCGCGTTCGGCTCGGTGACCGCGAGAGCGAGTCCGACCGCCACCGCCGCATCAACGGCGTTCCCGCCGCTGCGCAGCACGTCCACGCCGATTTCGGTAGCATGGCGCTCGGCTGTGACCACGATGGCGTGGCGGGCATAGACGGGCTGGGGCTCGAAGGCAGCAGCCTTGCCGCCGACGAGCAGCACGAGTGGCAGCGCTCCCGCTAGCCAAGCCCGCTTCCAGACGGATCTTGGCCGCAGTCGTGTTGGGGCAGGCCTCGACGCACCCTGCCCGCCGGAGCCAGTCTCGAACAGAATTGCGTGGGCTTGTATCAACCGGGCCATTCTTTCTGTTATTGCAGCATACCCGCGAAGCGCGAGCAGCCTCAGTGTCGTACAAGCGGCCTGTGACGGTCGTCCGGCCGGTGCCTGACGAGTCTGCCGCAACACCGCACGAGATGCTCGGAAGACAGGAACTACAGCGCTCAAATTAAATCTAAAGTTAATGATGCTAGCGAGGCCATCTTCGAACGGCAGCGCCGCACTATTGCAGCCCATCGAGCAGGCGCTTCGCCTCGGCGGATTCGGGATGCCGCATGACGACCTCCTCGGCAGCTCGTCTCGCTGCTTCGGACTGGCCTTGCAGGGCGAGCGCTTGGACGTGCAACAGCGCAGCCTCCAGGCTGTCCGGCGCCATTTGCCTCGCTCGCTGGATTCGTTCCAGGGCCTGTGCGATGTTGCCGGCCTGAAGCTGGTAGCGCGCCAAGTTCAGTTGCGGGACAGGGGACTCGGGATCAGCCTGGGCAGCGCTCAGGAACGCCTCGAGGGCTTGGCCCGGGTTCCCGCTCTGCATATGCAGAACACCGAGACTGGTATGGATCTCGGCAGTGTCGCGGCCAAGTTGCAGTGCGAGCTGGTACTCGACGAGAGCGTCTGCCGAGTTGCCTTGAGACGCGAGCGCAGCGCCGAGGTTCTCCCTCAAGCGGGGATCTTCCGGTTGCGCCTCGACGGCACGGCGGAACAGCGCCTCGGCGATATCCAGACGCCCCTGCGAGAAACGGATAGAGCCAAGGACGGACAGGGCTTGGCCATCGCGGGGCTGATGCTCGAGCGCCTGCTCCAGCAGCGACTCGGCCTCGCTGACGGCGCCGCGTCGCACTAGCAACGACGCCAGGTTGACTCCGGCATCGGTCAGGCCCGGAGCACCCGCCAGAGCTTCCCGCAACACAGCTTCGGCGCGCTCGGCCTCGCCGTCCGCGATCAGCGCTCCCGCCAGATTATTCAGCAGCAGCGGGGAGCGGTCTCCTTGGGCGATTGCCTCGTCGAACATCGCGCGCGCCGCCGTTCCCAGGCCGCGTTCGGCGAATGCCGAACCCAGCTCCCGGAAGTCCCGGCGCGGCTGTGACCTGGCCCAGTGGCCCGCGAACGGCAGTGCTTCGCCGGTGCCGGCCTGCAAGTCAGCCAAGACCTGATCCGGATCGACCTCGCCGCGATAGACCTTCACGATCCGGCCTTGGCCGTCCAGCAGGAAGCTCGTCGGAATCGCCAGAGCCCTGCGCCGGTCGAACAGACGTTCGTTGAGCACGCTGTAGGCCTCGGCCGTCTTCGCGTCAGCCAGCAGGACCGTGTACGAGAGTCCCAGTTCTGCGGTTAGCTGCTCGACGGCGGCGGATCGGGAGCGATCATCGACGGATACCGCTAGGATCCTGACGCCAGCAGTGCGCAGCTTTCCGAGCTGGCTCTGGAACAGTGCGAGTTCGCTTCGGCATGGCGGGCACCACGTTGCCCAGAAGTTGAGCAGGACGGGGCCTCCGCGCTGCGCGGTGAGGCGTACCTGGCCGGCAGGTCCCGCGATTTGGTCGAGCGTGAATTCCGGAGCCGGCACAGGCTCAGCGAGCCAGGTTCCGGCCTCGCCTGCACTTGGCCCGGCCCGGGCGGGCTCGGATGCGACAGAGGCGGCTTCGGGCAGAGAAGCGGGACGAACAGTGCCCTCGCCCTCGACCAACACGATGTTGCCTTCTTGCGGCGGCCCGTCGAAACCCTCGACCGCGCCCAAGGGCCAGCGCACGCGGACGCTGCGAACAGCCTCCTCGCCGCCTAGGCCGAAGGCCGCGACGCGCGAGCGCTGGGACAAGTAGCCGCTGCCCGAAACGATCTCGCGCATCAGCGTCCTCCGGTCGGTGGTCAGCCACACGCGCCCGCCCACGCCGTCGCGGTTGCTGCTGGTTCCTTGCAGCCGCACCGTCAGGCTCCTCGTCCGACCCTGGCGCATGTCGTTGCGAAACGCCCGCAACTGCCTGCCGTTGCGATTCTTGAGGATCAGGTCTTGGTCACCGTCGCCGTCCAGATCCAGCGGCACGAAGGCACGCCCGTCGGAATCAAGGTCCAATCCGGTCAGGAACGAAAAATCGTCGAACGTGCCATCCCCGCGGTTGCGAAAGCACAGGTTGCGCTCGCGACCGCTCCAAGTCCCGTCGGAGCGGATCAGGATGTTGATGGCGCGCCAGGCGTCGGCGTAGCTCTTGGATCCCTGCGCCTGCAGAGGCGATTGCGACACGACCTGCCGCCAGAAGAAGCTTCAAAGGTCGTCCAGCCGCTCCCCTGTGATGTAGCCGTTCTGGACGAACAGATCGAGCAGGCCGTCGCTATCGAGATCAACGAAGTCCGACGCCCATGCCCAGCGCCCCGTTCGCACCCGCGCCTCGTCGCTGACATCGCTGAAGCCCTGCCCGCCGTCGTTTCGGAACAGCGAGTTGCCCTGCGCCTGGCGCCGGAACAGGGCGCGCTGGCTTGCCGTTGGCGCTATGTCTTCAAAGCGTGGGTTGCCCGTGATGCGCAGTCCCGCGGACGACCACATGTTTGCCGTGTAGAGATCCAGATCCCCATCGCCGTCGTAGTCCCCCCAGGCCGCCGACATGCCGGCACCTAGATCCTCGACCCCGAGTTCTGCCGCGACATCATCGAACGTGCCGTCGCCGTTGTTGCGATAGAGATTGTTGCGTCCGAAGTCGTTGGCCACGTACAGGTCTGGGTCGCCATCGCTGTCGTAGTCGCCCCAGGCTGCGGCAAAGCTGAAGCGGTCGTTGGTCGGCCCGAACCCGGCCGCGTCGGCAACCTCCTCGAACTGTCCGCGGCCATTGTTGCGGAAGAGCAGGTTTGGCGGGCCGTTGACAGCGTCGTAGTAGGGGGTCGGCGCGTCGTACTCCGCTCCGGGCTGCCAGAAGTCGTAGGCGCACACATACAGGTCCAGGTCGCCGTCTAGGTCGTAGTCGGCCAGGGCTGCTCCGGTGAACATAGCCTCCCTGTCCTGCCCGACATCGAGGGCGGCGTCGTCAAGCCGGAACTTTCCGCCGTCATTGCGAAAGAGCAGCGGCGCCGCCCCGATCAGAATCAAGTCTTGGTCGCCGTCGGTGTCCAGATCGCCGAACAGCGCCATCGACGTCTCGTCGAGTACGTCGAGGCCGGCCTGCCGCGTCGCATCAGAGAAAGTGCCGTTGCCGTTATTCTTCAACAGGCGGTTCGGCAGGCCGCTAGGCTGGCTTACATACAGGTCGTCCAATCCATCGCCGTCGAAGTCTCCCAACGAGACGCCCTGGTGCCCATAGATCGAAACGCCCAGCGCTGCATCCAAGGTGTCCCTCCAGTGGTCCACCCCGACATCCAATTGCTTTCCGAGCGCATCGATTCCGCCAAAGACCTCGTCCGTGACCTCGCTGAAGCCCCTATGGTCTGCGCTTGCTTCCCTGAACGCTCCGAGGCGGCTGTCGAGCAGCTTCCAGCTTGCGGGAGCCTCTGACCACGACATGTCTATCGCCCCGAGCTTGGACAGCAGCCGGCCGTCGGACCCCTCGCCACCGAGCTCGACTCTCGCGGCGACGCGGGCCGGTCCGCTCGCCGCGCTGCTGCGGGCGGTCGCGACAATCTTGAATTCTGCGAGGCGGAGGGAGCGAAAGGCCCCAGTGTGCTCCTTTAGGGGCTCGAACGAGTTCGGATCCTCGACCAGCGCCTTGGCGATGGCCTTTAGCTCAGCGTTGATCGCCTCGTAGTCCTGCTCCCCGATCCAGGCATCGAGTCTCGCATCGACCTTGGCGAGCAGCCGGTCGACCGGACGCTGGCGCTCGAATTCGACCTGCAGGCGGAGGTCCGCGTCCTGTGCCGAGGCCAGGGCCGCGAACGCGGCCAGCGACGCTGCGCGAATCGCCTTCACCTAGCGTGCATTGTACTGGGGGCCGGCCCGTTCGCCGCGTGATCCGCGGCGGCGCCAAGAGAAGCGGCCCGCTCCGAACGCCAATTCGGAGCGGGCCGGGGAAGCCAATTCGGCTGGCTGTGCGCCCTAGAACTCGAGGCGCAGGCCTAGCTGGGTCTGACGGCCGGTGCCGATCGTGCCGCGGATGCGTCCGAAGCCGGAATTGCCGCGGCGCCTCTCGGGGATCCTGAAGTTGGCGTGGTTGGCGATGTTGAAGAAATCGGCCCGGAACTCCAGCCGCGACTTCTCAGTGATATTGAAGCGTTTCTGAATCGACACGTCCACGACAGCGAAGCCGGGCCCGCAGCAAAGGTTGCGCGGCGAATTCCCGAACACACCCACGCCCGGTGCGCTGAACTGGGAGGTGTCGAACCACTCCAACAGCCTGGCCTCCTTGGATCGCCCCCCCGACAGTACGTGGTCGCCCGCGACGTTGGGTCGCTGGCCATGGCTGAAGGTGTTGGTTTCGTTTCGCTGCTCGATGATGCCGTACGGAGACCCCGTGCGAGCCTCTGCGATCACGCCGAGACCCCAGCCGCCGATGATCCCGTTGAGAACGGGATTCTCGATTGGGAGCGCCCTGCCACGGCCCACGGGCAGTTCGTAAACTCCGCTTGCGACGACTCGATGGCGGATATCGTTGCCCGACAGCGCCTTGTCGAGGTGCCGTAGCTGGAAGTGCGTGTAGCCGTTGTTCTGCTCGCCTCCCAGTTCGTTTGCCGACTCGACGTCGTCAATGAATTTCGACCACGTGTAGTTGATGAGGTAGCTCAAGCCGCTGGAGAATCGCTTCTCCGCCTTCAGATTCAGCGAATGATAGGTCGAGTTGCCCCAGTCCGGGCTCTCCACCACCACGGCGTTGTATTGAGGGAACAACCGCGCGTTCTGACTCTGGGTCTCCGGGCCCCTGCCGCCGACCAGCGGGATCATGTTCTGGTTGTAGTTTTGGCCGCCCAGCTTATGTCCGACGTTGGCTTGGTACTGGGCCTCCAGCAGGATGTTGTCCGGCAACTGCTTCTGGAGGGTGAAATTCCACTGTTGCGAGTAGCCGTTCTGCTGGTGCTGCTGGATGTAGTCCGGAGAAACCGTGCGACGACCGGAGATGGTCGCGCCAAACGTTCCCACGCGATCGGCATCGCTGAAAGGCTGCACCGCCGGCAGTCCCTCGCTGAGCATGAAGGCGGGAGTGAAGCCGCCATCGGGCGAGTTGATGTCCAAGGTCCGGGAAAACGTCCAGAACTGCGTGAACGGAACTGCCCGAGCGTAGGCACCGTTGTAGTTGACGCCGTATCCGGCTCGGATCACGGTTGTGTTCGAGGCGCGATAGGCGAGTCCGATGCGCGGCCCTAGGTTGTTGAGATCGGGGTCGTGGGCATACTTGCCACGACCGTCTCGTCCGGCAAAGAGCATCACGCCGGGGCAGTTGCACACTGCATTGTTGCCAAGCGGATCAAAGCCGCTTTGATTGTTGCTCAGCTCCCAGCGGGGCGTGTCGACCTCCCAGCGCAGGCCCAGATTCAGCGTCAGCTTGTCGGTAGTCTTCCAGCTGTCCTGCACGTAGAAGCCCCAGTAGTCGCTGCGCGTATTGAGAATGTCGGTGTCAATAAGTTGACCGCGGGTCGTCCAGCCGAGCAACAGCTGCGCCAGTGCGTCTCCGGCAGCCCGGTTGTTGAAAGTGAAATTCCCGCCTGCGGCACTGTTGAAGTCGTCTTGGTTGCGCGAGTAGCGGTACTCCATGCCCCACTTGATGCTGTGGTTGCCCTTGAACCAGGACGTGTTGTTGACGACTTGGTGGGTACGGATGGGCTTTTGGATGCGCTCCTGATTGCCAGCTCCCAGGCGCGTATAGCCGACTAGGTTCACAGTGGAGAAGAATTCCGGGTCGACGTTAGGCACGCCCAACTCCCCGTTCTTGCCGCTGCCCGTGCCAAGACCGCGGGTCGTGAAGGTGCGGTTGCCGAACGTATAGCGGAACTCGTTCACCATCGTGGTGGAGAAGTTGTGGTTCCAGGTGGACGTGGACACGAGGTTCGAGCGAGTCTGCTTCGACGCCCGGAAGTCGGCGAACTCGTTGGGGTACACGGGCTCGGGCTCGGCTGGTGCGTTGACGTTGCTGAACCGGCTGGAGATGCGGTCCTTTGGCCCGAAGTTGTGGTCGACCTTTATTGTGAGGAAGTCCGACACGCCACGGTTGGACACGTTCTTGACGTAGTTGTCTCGCGGCGCAGAAGTCAGCGGCCCGGGGTTGTTGGGATCCGGGTATAGGCGAGCGAAGGCGCTGCCGAGAGGATCGATCCGGGAGGCTGGGATCATGTTGCCCGCGAATGGCTCGCCGGTGAGGGGGTCGATGAGATCGAAACCCTCGCGGGCCGAGAAGTCGCCCATGTTCTTCTCGGCCGGATGGGGCACGTCGGTGTTGGCGATCGTTAAGCCGTCGCTGCGGCGCTGGCCCTCGTAGTTGACAAAGAAGAAGGTCTTGTCCTTCTTGATCGGACCGCCCAATGAGCCGCCAAAGATGTTGTAGCGCAATGGCGCGATGCTAGGCGCGAAGAACGTCCGCGCGTCGATCGCATCGTTGCGGAAGTTGTGATACAAGGCACCGTTGAAGTTGTTGGTACCCGAGCGCGTGCTCATGATGATCAGGCCATTGCCGCTCCGCCCGAATTCCGCGGCGTAGTTGTTGGACTCGACCTTGAACTCGCGCAGCGATTCTACCGGCGGGTTGAGGTTGAGCTGGGCGATGCCGAGCGCCATGTTCTGCACGACGCCGCCGTCTAGATGCCACATCTGGTTGCGAGAGCGTCCGCCCGCCATCGAGAAGAAGGGCAGGTCGTAGAGTCCGCCGCCGGAGGTGGCGAAGGTCACGTTGCCGGCCAGCTTGATCAATTGCCCCGCCTGGCGGCTGCCAACCGGCATCTGGGCGACCGTGGTGCGCTCGATGAACTGACCGACGGTCGTGTTCTCGGTCTCCAGCAGCGGCGCCGAACCGGTCACCTCGATGGTCTCGGTGATCTCGCCGAGTTGGAGCTGGATGTTCACCGTCTTGGTCAGGCCCGTCTCCATCACCAGCCCTGACTGGCGGTACGTCTTGAATCCGACGGACTCGCAGCGCAGCTCGTAGGTGCCGGGCTGCACCAGTGTGAAGTTGAAGCCGCCGGACTCGTTGCTCTGCGTCGAGGCCTCGACGCCGGTGTCCGAATTGGCAAGCACCACCTCGGCCGCGACAATGACCGCGCCAGTGGTGTCAGTGACGGTGCCTGTCAGGCCGGACTGCTGAGCGAGGATCGGCGAAACCCCCAGCAACAGTGCCGCGACGACCGTCGCTAGTAGAAATCGTGCATGCATTGCAATACCCCCCTGATTGCATATTGACCCATCTAGGGCCTAGGAAACTTACGCAACATGCTACCACGGAGGGTTCAGTTCGGCCCTTGTCGCGCTTGAGTGCGGCCGCTCCGAAAGCGCCCGGCCGCGACCTGCCTGGAAGCGCCCAATGCGGCCTGCGGAGACGCGTTAGAAGGCGCGTAAGCCAGTCCGTTCGAGGTTGCCGGGATGGCCGCCGCACTGCCCGTCTCGTTGCAGCGCACGGCCTCTGCAGGGCATGCTCTTCGTTACGCCCATCTGCGGTCTCGCGAAGTCGTGATCTGGCCCGCTATGCCGCCAATCGCCGATCGCTCGCTACCACAGGAACCTTAGCTGGAACCGGAACGTGCGCCCGTCATTGAGCGTGTTGTTGATTTGGCCGAAGTTCGGCGAAGAGAGTCCTTTCCCCGGCTCGGCGAACTGCGGCGTGTTGAAGAAGTTAATCGCCTCGGCACGAAGCTCCACCGACCATTCCGGCCCAACCCGGAAGCGGCGCGATAGCGAAGCGTTGACGTTGGCGATCTTGCCTTTGCGGAAGGTGTTGCGCCCGAGGTTGCCAGCTTGCTCGGCGGGTGCGCTGAAGTAGCGGAATGCGCTGCGCGGCAGCAGCGACTCGGATGTGTCCGGGGAGCCGATGACCCGTCCGAGGACCGAGGGGTCGACCACCATCGGCCGGTCGCCCTTGCGCCCGTCGATGTTGCCGAAGCCGGGGCCGTCGGAGCCCGACTCTACCGTGAAGGGCGTGCCCGACTTGAGCAGTGTCACCGTCGAGAGCGTCCAATTGCTCAGCAGCCTCCCGGACCAGCGCGGCGCCAGGCCCCGAGGTGTTGTGTAGCTGGCCTGAAGCAGGAATGCGTGCGGTTGGTCGAAGTCGCTGAGTCCCTTCAGGTCGCGCTGCGATTCCTGTTCCGTCTGGGCAACGGCGAGCCGAGCGTCGGGCCCGGATGCCGTATTGGTGTAGGAGCCCCCTAGGTCGATGGACTTGCTGAGCCAGTAGGAAGCGTTCAGTGACAGGCCTCGCCAGCCTGGAGCAGACAGCGTGACGCGTCCTGCATCGAAATAGCCCCGCGAGCCGTTATGGATGAACAAGTGCTCGAAAATGCTCTGGTCGGGGCGACGATCATTGATGTTCCGGATGGTTGAGACGACGCCGGGAACCTCGCGGGCACGATTCAGGAAGTAAGTGATGATCAGCTTGTGGGCCCGGCTCCCGGTGTATCCGAGCTGCAAGCGCCAGTCAGCGGCAAGGCGCTTCTCCCAGCTGAAGTTGTACTGATGCGCGTAAGGCACGGTCAGGTCCGGGCCGGGCTCGACCCGGCTTGAGCGGGCGTTCGGGTCGCGCTTGGAGTGATCGACCAAGGAGCGCCAGTTGGCTAGGGGCGGCTGGATGAAGATCGACGTCACCGTGTGCGGCGCGTTCAGGCGCGCCTGGCCGTACGTGACCGGAAACAGGTCGCCGTAGTGCGAGGCAAAGTTGCCTCTCAGCACTCCGGCATTCGCGGGAAGGCGGTACGCGAATCCGAACGAGCCGGCGACGTTGTTCAGGTCCGAACCCATTGCCAGTTCGGTCTTCCCGGTGACATCGACCGGGCGGGTAAAGGGCTCGTAGCGGACGCCGAGGTTCAGCGTCAGCCGCTTGGTCGCCTGCCAGCGGTCGCCCAGGAAGAACTTGTTTGACCAGTTGCGGAACCCGCGGTAGGTCGATCCCAGGGAGACGGCCATGCGGCTCGGCAGCCCCAGCCGGAGGTTCGTGATGGCGTCGTTGCCGAAGTTCGCGGCGAACAGGAGCAGCCCGCGACCGGCGTCTGGTTCCTCGCCGTTGTATTGCAAGCGAGTCAGGGCAAAGCCCGCTGTGATCTGGTGGTTGCCGCGAGTGTGGTGCAGCGTGGCCGCTTGGCGCCACCGGTTCTGGGCGCGATCGATCGGGATGTTGGGAAATGGTCCTAAGAACGTGAGGTCCCTGGCGCTCATGAAGATCGGGCCGACGGCGCCCTCCGCTGGTAGCAGGAGGGTTCCGAGGCGGTCGAAGCCCGTGGAGAGCTGGAGGACCGTCGAGGGTGCGAGCGGCAGGCTCCAGGTGAGTCGAGAGGCATGGGATCTGTTATCGGTGTCAGGATTCTGACCCTTGACCAGTTGGAAGGCGTCGACGTTTTGAGCCGTCCAGACGCGTCGCAGAGAGAGCTTGCCCTTGGCGACGCCGTCTCGGTCTAGCTGGACCCGAGCGGAATCGGTGTTGATCCGTTGCAGGCTGTTCGTGTTATGGGCGCGGGCAGCAATGTCGGGCCGGTTCGGCGAGACCGCCGGAAACGCGTCCAGAATCCGCTGGACTTCAAGGCGGGTGGCGGGATCCTTGGCCAGTGGCGTCCGCTCCTCCGGAAGGGGGATGAGGACGTTGCCGTTGACGTTACCCCGGATCTTGTTCTGGGACCCGCTTAAGGTGATTGCGCCCAAGGCGCCTAGAGGTGCGGCGAGATTGACGCCGTAAAGGTTCTCCCTGGCCGGCTGGACGGAACCCACCTGAAAGAACGAACGGGCGGAGAACGCGCTGTTGTTGTGGCGCCAAAAGGCATCGCCATGGAAGCCGCCGGCTGAAGCGGGCGGGGCATGCACCGGGGGCGTCGGAGGCTTTCCGTATTCGGAGCCGAAATAGCCTTGGTCGACGGCGAACTCATCGATGATCGTTGCGGTCGTGCCGAGCCGAATGTTGAGTTCCTTGAGAGCGTTGTTGTCGACCAGGTTGAACTGGACGTTCTCGTTGCGGCGGCTCTCGCCCGATTCCGAGGCCGTTTCCCCTAGGAGGTTGATTTCTGTGCGTTGCGCACCACCGCGCTCGGACTCTTCGGTGGCGTCGCCTTCCGGCTCGGCCTCGGCGCTGACCGGCTCTGAATCGGCTTGCTGACCGGCCAGATCTGGAGGGTGCCCGACAGCGAGGACCAGAAGGAGCCCTGCATGTCCACAGATCAATCGATGGGGCCGCGGCATCGAGCCTCATCATCCTAACAGTGACCTCCGGGCCCCGCTGACGAGCCTAGCGCCGAGTCGCCGTCGACACAGGGCCGCAGTCCGGGGGCAGGCCCACAGGGCGAGGCCGGTGCCGCAGGCCTGCCTGGAGGGATCGCGGCCGGACACGAGCTACAGGGGAGCGGGACGGCACAGCCCGGGCCGGCCGGCGTGGCGGCGGCCGCCGAATCGCCGCCCGCCTCCCGGCAACGAGGGGTTTTGGCGCACTTCCGTGCAAACCCAGGGCATGCCGCCCCTCTGGCAGGCCCGGTGTTCTCCCGGATCACGTCCGGGTCAGATATGACCGAGCGCTGGGTGCCCGCCTATGTCTGAGTGCTCCCGTGCGCTGCTATCGAACCAGTGCTTGGAGACGAAACGTGTGGAAGCGCCGATTGCGATCTTCCTCGTCGCTGTCCCAAGCGCGGCGGACAGGGATGACATTCCCGCTCGAGGCGTCGCGGGCCGCAGCCAGTTCACGCGTGAGTTCTATCCACTCGCCGTCCATGATGCCGTCGAAGCGGTACAGGACGATGTTGATCTGGTTGCCGGCTTGCCGAAGAGCCTCGACTTCAAACCGCACGCGGCCGTCCGCAACCGTTCCGGAAATGATCGGATCGCTCGCTCCGGCATCGTTATATGCCTTGCCGCTGAGCGTCGTGCCTCGCTGCACGAACTGAAAGGCGATGTCCCGAGCGGGCGTCCGCCCGCGGTCGGGCACGGTGCCGATCCAAGTCCCGGTCAGGTCGGCGGCCGTCAGACCCGCCGCCAAGGCGGCGTATAGGCCCATGATCGCCAGCCAGCGCATGGGACGTCAGGAGACCAGCAATCCGCGGAGCGGTCCGGTGCTGTCGGCGAAGCGCTCCGCCGGGGCGCCGAAGGCTTCCAGCAACGCCACGTAGAGGTTCGCGAGGGGGTGGTCCTCGCCGTAGATCAAGTGCTGGCCGCTGTCGATGCGGCCCCCGCCCTTGCCGCCGAGCAGCACGGGCAACTTGTGCGGATCGTGCTTCTGGCCGTCCGACAGGGCCGATGCGAACACGATCATGGAGTTGTCCAAGACCGAGCCCTCGCCCTCGGGCATGTCTGCCAGCCGGCGGAGCAGGTACGCATATTGCTCGACGTGCCAGCGGTTGATGATCTTGTACTCGGCCAGCTTCTGCTCTTCGTTGGCGTGGTGCGAGACGTCATGGTGGCCGGACGTGACGCCGTCGAGGAAGCGGAAGCTGATGTTGCTCACGGCGTTGCCGAACATGAACGTCGCCACGCGGGTCGTGTCCGACTGGAACGCCACGGCGATCATGTCGAGCATCAAGCGCACGTGCTCCAAGTGGCTGGAAGGCCGCTCCGTCGGTGCGTCGCGCAGGTCCAGGCTCGTCAAGGGCTCCCAGTTCGAGCGCTCGGTCCGGGTCGACCATTGCACTCGCTCTTCAAGCGAGCGCACGGAGGCCAGGTACTCGTCCAGGCGGGCCCGGTCGGAGGAGCCCAATCGCTTGCGCAGCCGCTTGGCATCTTGCAACACGCGGTCTAGCAGCAAGGAATCGAGCCCTGCTTCAGACGCACTGGACCCCTGTGCGGCTCGGAACAGCCGTTCGTAGACCGCCCGCGGGTTCAACTCGCGTGCAAGCGGAGTGGTCGGCGTCGACCACGAGATGTGCGAGCCATAGACCCGGGTATAGCCCACCACTGCGTCGTTGCCGACGGCCACGGGCGTCACGCCGAGCTCGAGGGAGGGCAGGGGCGTGAGGTGTCCGCGCGCGCTAGCCGCGATCTGATCGAACGAAATCCCGTTGCGCAGGTCAGCGCCTTGTGTCTTCTTGATCCGGGCGCAGGTCAGGATCGAGGATTCCTTGACATAGTGTCCGTCCCCGTCCTTGGCCTGTTCGTTCCACAGGTTGCTCAGCACCGTGACTTGCTGCCGGATGTCGGCCAGCGGCTCTAGGCTCGGGGTCAGTTCGAAGTCGCGACCTGCCGCCGTAGGCGTCCAACTGGCCGGATACGCACCATTGGGCATGTACAGTCCGGCGATGCGGACCGGGCTTGGGCGGGGGTCGGTGCGCCTGTTTCCGAGCGCCGTGGCTTCGAGCCACGGCAGCCCCAACACAACGCCGCTGCCGCGCAGCAAAGCGCGGCGCGAGATCTGCAAGGCGCGGCTGGCAGGCATGGTCACTCCCGGCCCTGCCTCGGAAACGCAGTGTGGAGGAAGGGCTCGCTGCGCACGATTTCGCGCAGCAGCGCCCAAGCTGAGTAGTCTTGACGCTCGACCTCGGTGACGACGGTTTCCACGGCGCAGGTATCGGAGGGGGTCAAGCCCCTACCAAGAGCATAGCCCAGCAACCGCTTGGCCAGGTTTCTCAAGAACAGGCGTTTGCGCTCCAGCAACGCCGCTTTCAGGCTGTCCGGGCCGTCCAATCGCGTGCCGTCGGGGAGTTTGCCAGTGGCGTCAACCGGAGTTCCCGCATTCTGGTCGCGCCATCTGCCCAGCACGTCGTAATTTTCCAACGCGAATCCAAGCGGATCAATGCGTTGGTGGCAGCTTGCGCAGCTTGGGCTATCGCTGTGGGCCAACAGCCGTTCGCGGATCGAACCGCCAGGCTTGCCCTCGCTCGCCTCGTCTAACTCCGGCACGTCCGGCGGGGGCGCAGGGGGCGGCGTGCCGAGGATGGAGTCGAGAATCCAGACACCGCGCAGAACCGGGCTCGTGCGGTGCGGGTGCGATGCCAGCGCCGATATAGACGGCATGCCGAGCAGGCCCCCACGCCCGGAGCCTTCGGGCAGTTCCATCCAGTTCGGATTCTTCGCATCCTGCTTCTTCTTCAGCGGCAGCCCCAAGTGCGTGATCAGCGGCTGCGTCAGCACGGTGCCGTCCGAATCAAGGAACTCCAGCACGGACCGGTTTTGGCGAAAGACCTCGCGGAAGAAGAACACCGGCTGCAGCAGGATGTCGCCGCGCAGCTCGGCATCGGCGGCGTACTCCGGGAACAGCTCCGGATCGGGGCCGCGGCTGCCTTCCAAGTCCCGAATCCGCAACCACTGCTCGCTGAACCGCGAGAAGAACTCCAGAGCCCGGTCGTCCCGCAGCATGCGGGGCACCAAGCGGTCTAGCACGGCCGGGTCATCCATTCTCCCGGCAGCCGCTATGTCAAGCAGGAGTTCGTCGGGTTGGCTGCCCCAGAGGAAGTAGGACAGCCGCGAAGCCAGTGCATACTGTCGCGAGGCGGGGGCGGCGGCATCGGCCCTGACGTGGAAGAGGAAGGCAGGGGAGACCAAGGCGCTGCGCAGCGCGAAAAAGACCGACGACTCGAAGTCCGCTCCGCGTCGTCGCGCCCGTCGTGCCAGACGAACGTACGAAGCGACGGTTTCCGAGCCGACAGGCTGGCGAAAGGCGATTGGCAGAAACTTCGCGAGGATTTCTCTGGACGCGTCCGCCTCGGTCATGCCGGGGCCCGGCCGGGCCACGAAGATCTTGGTGCGGGACTTGAACTCCTTGGCGGCTACGTCCAGCACGAACTTGGCCGCAGCTAGGTGCTTCTCGGCAAGCAGGGGTGAGAGAAACAGGGTTTCGGCGGCATTGTCGAAACCCTCCCCGCCGGCCCCGTCAACCGGGAACATCTCGCTGACGTCGATCTGGATGTCGAACAGATCGCGGACGGTAGCGCTGTACTCGTCGCGATTCAGCCGTCTGATGGGGCTGGGCGTCGGCGCCAGTTCGGCTGTGCAGGCTTGGCTGCGCCAAGTTCGCTCGACCCACGCGACGAAGGCGGTGCGGTCGTCCAACGCTGGCGACGGGACTCCCGTCGGCGGCATTTCATGGTTTGACACTCTAGCGGCAAGCGAGATCCAGGCGTCGGCGTGCGTGGCGAAAGACGCCACGCCGTCCAGCGAGTCCGTGCGGAACCCTCCCGCCGGAGAGGCCCCGCTGTGGCAGGTTTGGCAGTGCTCGTCGAGGAACGAGCGGGCAGCCGGGAAGTCATAAGGATCCTGCGCACGAGCGTTCGGCGACCAAGCCGCCGCAAGCAGGCCAAGCCATGCAGCGGTGCGGATTGGCTGGCGCGCGAACACCCCTTGGATCCTCCTCGCTCAATCCAAACGTGGCCGCTTTCCGCCAGCTGCGCCCCCCGGAATCTCCGTCCCGAAGGCGTGTGCTAGGTTAAGGATTGGCGGCGCCATCACGGTGCTCAGCGTGAGCCACGATAGCTCAGTTGGTAGAGCAGCGGTTTCGTAAACCGCAGGTCGTCGGTTCGAGTCCGACTCGTGGCTCCATTGTATTGCGGGTCCGGCCCGGACACATGGGTGGCACAACGTACCGGACACATAGGTTACAACTTCGCTCCCAGGGCGGTTGTTGATCGGCGGCCATCGCGGCTTTGACCTTGACCTGTTTCGCGGCGTTGGCAGATGCGCCGGCAGCAACGCGGCATCCAGGCATTCCGGCCGGGCCTGAAGGCGCTCAGCCGCACTGGCATCGGTGCAGCCTGGCGAGCGTTCGTCGCCAACGACTCGTTCGGCCCGGACTAGCGGCGTGTGGTCGGCGGCCAGTGCGCGCCGGCTAGCCATCAACCAGCCACAAGCCTTCCAACAGCGGCCACTCTTCGTCGGTCCAGGTCGCCAGCTGCCGGAATCCAGCCCCCTGCATCACTTCGCCGATCTCGTCGCAGTCGAATTTGTAGGAGCTCTCGGTCCAAATCGTCTCGCCACGTCGAATGTCGCAGCTGGCGCCGGCCAAGGGGATCCGCACGCTCTGGTCGCGCGTGGCGATGAGGTGCATCTCGACCCGCCGCTCGCGCTCGTCGTAGCGAACCAGATGGCTGAACGAGTCTAGGTCAAAGCTGGCCCCCAGTTCGCGATTGACGCGGCCTAGGACGTTGCGATTGAATGCGGCGGTTACGCCGGCGGGGTCGTCGTACGCCCGCAGCAGGTCGGCTTTGGGCTTTACGAGGTCGAAGCCGATCAAGAAGTAGTCCCCTGGCCGTAGCGCGGACCGCAGTGACGCTAGGAAAGCACCGCGGTCGTCGGGGCCAAGATTGCCGATGCTGCTGCCTAGGAACATCAGCATCAGCGGGACATCTGCCGGGCGAGACTCGCGCAAGGACAGCACACCGTCGACGTAGGCGCCGTGGTAGGGGAGCACCGGGACGAGGTCGCCGAGTTCCTGCTGGCAGCGATCCAACGCTTCAGAAGAGATGTCGATTGGGCAGTAGGATTCGACCAAGCCGGGCACCAGTGCTTCCAGCACCAGGCGTGTCTTCGTGCCGCTACCGCTGCCGAGTTCGGCAACGGTCAGGGCTTGGCCGCGGATGTGGCCGCGAAGCGATCCCGCGGCACGACGCAAGACCCTGTGGTCGGCTCGCGTCAGGCCATATTCCGGCAAGTACGTGATAGCTTCGAACAGCGCGCTGCCCACGGCGTCATACAAGTGCCTCGCCGGCAACCACTTACGCTCGGCCTCGCACAGGCCTATGCGGGCGTCTCGGGCGAATTCCTCGCGGGGCGCGCCGTTACCGTTCATTTAGCCGGTTATATCACGGCGGGTGTCGGGCCCTAGTGTGCGAGTTTCGATAATGGGAGTGATGCCATCGACGACCGACCTACGCCAGCGCTTTGCCGATGCGAGGCTGCGCACGGATGAGCTGTTCGCATTGGTCAGGCCCGACTCCCTGTTCGAGCGTCCCGTGCCGGAACGGCACCGGCTCAATTTCTATGTCGGCCACGTGGAGGCGTTCGACTGGAACATGATTTCCACTTGCGAGCTCGGCCCGAAATCGTTTCACGCGGACTTCGACAAGCTGTTTGCCTTCGGCATCGATCCCGATTCGGACTCGCTGCCGTCGGACCAGCCAGCCGATTGGCCAAGCCTGCCGGAAACGGGGGCTTACTGTCGAAGGGTGCGAGAAACCGTGGACTCGGTCTTGGACGAGGTGCCCGACGATGTTGCGCAGACCTGCATCGAGCACCGGTTGATGCACGCCGAAACGATCTGCTATCTGCTGCACAACCTCGCCCCAGAACTCTTGCTTGCCCAGCCCGCCGGCAAGTCGGCCAGGGCTGCTGAATGCGGCGAAGTGCCGCAGCAATGGATCCACATCCCTGCCGGCGAGGCTCGGCTGGGAAGGGACAGGGGCAGCGGCTTCGGCTGGGACAACGAATTCGGTGCCCGAAGTGAGCCTGTGGATGAATATTGGGTCCGCAAGTTCAAGGTGACCAACGCAGAATACGCGGCGTTCGTAGACGAAGGCGGGTCCCAGCCCCACTATTGGCGCAAAGCCGGGAACTCGTGGTTGCTGCGCACCATGTTCGGCGAGGTGCCTCTTCCGCTGGACTGGCCGGTCTACGTGACCCACTCACAGGCCGCCGCGTTTGCGGAACACGCGGGCGCCTCGCTGCCAAGCGAAGCGCAGTGGGATCGCGCCGCATACGGCTCTGGCGATCCTTCCAGGCGCTTCCCGTGGGGGGATGGCCGCACATCGGATGGCTGCGCCAACCTCAACTTCCGCAGCTGGGATCCTTGTTCGGTCCTCGCCACGCCCGCTAGCGACAGCGCGTTCGGCGTCTCGCAGTTGCTAGGCAACGGCTGGGAGTGGACCTGCAGCAAGCTGAGGCCGTTTCCGGGCTTCGAGGAATACGACTTCTACCCGGCGTACTCGTCAGCCTTCTTCGACGACGAGCACTACGTTCTCAAGGGGGGCTCGCAGCGCACGGCTCTGCAACTGGCGCGCCGCAGCTTCCGAAACTGGTTCCGCCGGGACTATCCCTACGTCTATTCCACGTTCCGGCTCGTCCGGCAGGGCTGAGATCCGATTTCGCCAGGGGCTGGCAGCGCGGCCCGTTGCAGCTATGCTCAGAGTACGCCGCTGCGTCCGGCTAGCAGCCAGATCTTCCCAAGGCTGAACAGGTCCGCGGCGCTTCCATCCGATGAAAATCACCGATGTAGAAGCAATCTACGTCCGATCCGAAAAGGTGCGCGAGCTGTGCGATTCGGGTCAGGACGCTCTGATCGTGCGCGTGCACACCGACGCGGGCATCAGCGGCCTGGGCGAAGTGGACTCCAATCCATTGGCGGTCAAAGGGGCAATCGACGGCCCATATTCGCATACGGTGACCAGCGGCTTGCGGGAACTTGTCCTTGGCGAGGATCCATTCGAGACCGAGAAGATCTGGCACAAGATGTACCAAGGCAACCTCTACGGCGGCAGGCGCGGAGCGGGCTTCCACGCCATGAGCGGCATCGACCTGGCCTTGTGGGACATCAAGGGCAAGGCGCTGGGAATGCCTGTCTGGAAACTGCTCGGCGGCGGCTTCCACGAGCGCCTGCGCTGCTATGCGAGCTCTCTGTGGGGCCCGACGCCGGCCGAGACCAAGGACCTCGCGCGCCGCTACGCGGATCGCGGCTTCAGCGCTGTCAAATTCGGCTGGGAGCCGATGGGACAGGACGAGGCCACCGACATTGCGCTCGTGCGGGAGGCGCGAGCCGGTCTGGGGGAGGGGCCGGACCTGCTGATCGATGCCGGCCTGGTCTGGGACGCCAAAACGGCGATTCAACGCGTGCGGGCTTTCGAAGAGCACCGCATCTTCTGGCTCGAAGAGCCGCTCATGCCCGACAACTACGAGGGTTACCGCAGGCTCAGCGAGGCGGTGGACACGCGCATCGCGGCGGGCGAGGAAGAGAGCGGCCGAGCGTCGTTCATCGAACTGATGGATCGGGGCAAGGTGGATGTGGTGCAGGTGGACCTGACCCGCGTGGGCGGATTCACCGAGGCGGTCAAGATCGCCACCCTAGCCCAAGACCGGGGCGTGCGCGTGGCCAATCACGGCTTCACGACGTATATCAACGTGGCGGCGGCGCTGCATTTCCTCAACTCGATTCCCAACGCGCTCATCGTCGAGTACGTCGCGGAGGAAGAGACCACGCTGCGCGACCACCTGACCAAGCAGCGAATCGTTACGCGGGATGGCATGCTCGACATCCCCCAAGAGCCGGGTCTCGGCGTAGAACTCGACGAGGAGGCCGTCAATCGGTTCCGCGTGGCGTGAAGGCGAAGGGCCTACAGGGCTACTCGTCCGCGACTTCGATGCGGAACGAATACTCCTGAAGCGCCTTCACGTGGGCATTCTTGGACTTCCTGTTGAGCGGGTTGCCCTGCAGCGAGACAGCCCAGTAGCGGGCGAAGCGGCTGTCGCCGGCGATATCCTTTTCGGCCATCTCCGCTAGCACGCCGATATCGCTGACCTTGTTGTTACGCAGCGACAGGCGCTGCAGGGAGGTCAGCGGCGCTAGAGGCCCGACGTCCGAGACGCTGTTGTCGTCAAGGATGAGCGAGGACAGGCGCGTCAGCGAGCCCACCGGGCCTATATCGCTGACCGCGTTGCCCGCGACATCGAGAGTCCAGAGCTTCTGCAGGTTCTTGACGGCAGACAGGTCGCTGATCTTGTTGCCCGCGAGATAGGCTGAATTCAGCGCCTCGAGGCCTGCCAGCGGCGAGATGTCTTCGACCATGTTGTCCGACAGCTCGATGTACTGCAGGCGCTCCAGTGCGGCCAGCGCGGAAACGTCCTTGACCTGATTGCGGGACAGGGTCAGGCTCTGCAGCAGATTCAACCCCGCCAGGGGCGAGAGGTCCGAGACTTCGTTGTCGGGCAGTTCCAGCAGCATCAGCCGCTTGCAGTGCTCGAGTCCGGTCAGGTCGCGGATGCCCTTGTCGCGGGCCGTGATGGTTGAGATGTTCGCCACGTCCTCGGCCGTGATCGGCTCTTCGTTGTGGCGCTTCTCGAACACGTACTGGCGCACCGCGGCTTCGAGGTTCTCATCGGGAAAGATCTGTGCGGCGGCGGGAAGCGCGATCAGGAGGGCAACGAGAACAGCGGCTACGCGACACATGGGCATGACTCCTAGTCTGTTTGGGCGGATGTTCACTGGCCCATGATACTATCCCTGGCGTTTGTCCTGCCGGTGCCCATGGGATCCTAATGGCCTTGCCGGGCATCAGCCAGCCAGTCGCTGAACTCGCTCCAGAGCTGTTGCGCCAAGGCGGGCCGGTCGGCGGCAAGGTCGCGCGATTCCGCGAAGTCGGCTTGCAGGTCGTAGAGCTCTAGCGGGTCCGTCGGCGACTGCCGGATGAGCTTCCAGCGGCCTTGGCGCAGGCCGCCAATGTCGCGGTAGCGAAAATAGATATTGCGGTGGGGCGAGCGCGCCCCGTCACGCAGGACCGGCAGCGGGTCGCGCCCGTCGATGATGCGGTCATCGGGCGCTTCAATGCCCGCCGCCCGCAGGGCCAGCATGAACAAGTCCATGTTGACCAAGGGTTCGCGAACGACCGTATTCGCGGGCAGCAAGCCCGGCCAGCGAATGATACACGGGGTGCGGACGCCGCCTTCGTATACGGAAGTCCTCCCGCTGCGGAACGGGGCGTTGGAGGCGACTTCCAGCTCGGGCTTGCGCGATCCCACCCAGGCGCCGTTGTCCGATGCCAGCATGACCAATGTCCGGTCCGACAGCCCGCTGGTGTCGAGTTGCCGCAAGACCCTGCCCACTCCCGCGTCCAGCGCGGTCATGACTGCGCGGTAGCCCTCCTCGGCCACGCTGGTGTCGGGCGAGTACCCATAGATCTCGAAGAACTCGGCGGGAGCCTGCCAGCGGAACAGCTGGCCCGCCGCCTTGTTCTTGCGGTTGGGGTAGTGCGCGGCGTTGAACGGCACGAACAGGAAGAAGGGCCGGTCGGCGCTGCGCCGGATGAAGCCGACCGCAGCGTCGGCGAAGATATCCGTCGAATAGCCCTCGATGCGCGTGGGTTCGGTGCCCACGTGCATGTCCAGCCGCCCGTTGTAGACGTGGGTGTAGTAGTCGCAATTGCCCGAGATGCAGCCGATGAACTCGTCAAACCCCCGGTCGGTCGGGCGGCTGCCCTCGGCGAAGCCGATGTTCCACTTGCCGAAGGCCGCGGTCGCGTAGCCGTGCTCGCGCATGATCTCGGGCAGCAGTCTCTCGGAGTGTGGCAGGCCGATGCCGCTCCAGTTCTCCTGGACAGAGAGCTGGTGCGTCAGCCCGTTTCTGTCCGGGTAGCGCCCGGTCAGCAGCGCCCCACGCGACGGCGAGCACGACGACGAGGGGATGTAGAAGTCGGTCAGGCGAACCCCTTGGGCCGCCAGGCGGTCCATGTTGGGGGTGCGGACCGCAGGATTGCCGTAGGACGCGAGATCGCCCCAGCCTACGTTGTCGATGTAGATCAGGACCACGTTCGTCCGATCGCGCTCGGGCGATTGGGCCTGCGCGGCGACGCAGCAGGCCAGCAGGATCGTGCTGTGCGCGAGGAGTCGCATGGGCTATTCGATGATGGTCGGCTCCTCTCCGTGCAGCAGGGGGTTGCCGAACACAGTCAGGGGATCGCTGGTCTGCTCGAGCCACTCGCCCACTAGGTCCCGCATCTTGGCCAGCTGGCCAGAGAACCGCGGGTCGGTTGCGAGATTGTGCTGTTCGTGCCTGTCGTTAGCCACGTAGTAGAGTTCTTCGGCGGGTCGCCTGCGATAGCGCTCCACGATCGCCAGCGCCTCTTCGTCGTGCCCGGCGGCCTCGGTCCAAGACGGCCAGTAGCGCCGGCCCGAGCGCAGTCCGCCGCGGTTGATGTGCGTTGCGAATTGGAACTGCGGGTGAAGGTTGCGGATGTACTTCCAGTCGGCAGTCCTCACGGACCGCATCGGGAACACGTTAAAGTCACGATCGCCGCTGTGTGTGGCGTAGACCTCGCTCCTGTGCGTGTCTGTCTCGCCCCGCAGGACCGGGGCGAATGACCGCCCGTCGATGTCTCTCGGCGGGTCGCCTCCGGCCAGCTCGACGAGCGTCGGCAGTATGTCCATCCACTGCACCATCGCATCCGTGCGGATTCCGGAGTCGATGACGCCCGGCCAGACGGCGATCATCGGCGTCCGCACGCCGGCGTCGTACAGGTTCCACTTGCCGAAAGGCATCTGCAGGCCATGGTCGCTGGTGTGCAGGAAGAACAGGTCGTCCCCGAACCTCGACCGAGCCGCGTCGTACACGCGCCCAAGTTCGTCGTCCATGTACTCCACGGCTGCGTAGTACCGTGCACGCGCAGCGAGCGTTTCTGGCGTGTTGACGAATGTCGGCGGCAGCAGCACTTCGTCGGCCGCATACTCCGTTTGGTCCAGCGGCCATGGCACGTGCGGCCAGTTCGAGCCCACAAAGATGCAGAGCGGCTTCTCGCTGGTGCGCCGCTCTATGAACTCGATGGCTGCCGGGATGGCCGCGTGTTCGTGGAAGCTGTCGTGGGCAAAGTGATCAAAGCCGTAGTCCTGCGTGTAGCGGTAGTGCGAGACCTTGCCGAACGCCACGACCTCATAGCCCAGTTCCTGAAGGTACGAAGGCAGCTTGCGCAGCTCCGCGCGCGGCTTGGCGTGGTTCGCCTCCGCGCCGTGCCGGGCGGGATAGAGGCCGGTCAGCAATGTTGCCCGGCTCGGCGCGCAGGCCGGGGAGTTCACAAACGCCCGCTCGAACAGCAGGCCTGAGGAGGCCAGACGCGTCATGTTCGGGGTCCGCATCTCCGGTGCGCCATAAGGCGCGCTGTCCAGAGGCCCGTGATCGTCGGACAGGAAGATGACTAGATTCGGCTGCGCGACAGCCAGCGCGCCGCCGAGTGCAAGGGGCAGCGCCGCGGCCAGGATCATGCGGACGACGAGGCGGTGGAACATCTGGCTTCGATTCTCCCCGATCCCAGTATCCGTACGTGTAGCGTCGCTCCCGGTGGCACGGCCGGGGCGTCTGGGCCCTATCGTTCGATCCAGCGGTAGGCAGCCTTGCTGTTGAGCCGGAAGTACTTTTCCTGCTGCTGCCGGCTCTTTCCGGCGAAGTACTCCTGGACGATGCCGATCACTCGGGCGTAGCTGCCCAGCGGATCGCTGTTCGGCCAGTCGCTGCCGTACAGGACGCGATCCTCTCCAAAGGCGTCTGCGATCTGGTCGATGGTGGCGCGGTAGTCCTCCAAGTCGTACGAGACGCGACCCCCGCGATTCAGCAGGACCGCCGAAATCTTGACGTAGGTCTGTGGCCGGGCCGCGAAGTCGGCAAGGATTCGCTCGTAGCGCGCCCGCTGCGAAGCCTGCAGCTGAATCTTGGGCAGATGGTCCACGACCATGCGGAGGTCGGCTACGCGGTCCGAGAGGCGCAGCATGCCCTCGAGCAGTTCTAGGCTGGGGTTGGCCGTGTCAAGTGACAGGTCGGCTGAGGCCACCAGCCGCATGTCGTCAATGAAGCGGGAATTGCCCAGTTGCTCGGTGAGATCACGGCCCCAGAGGTTGCCGTAGCGAATGCCGCGGAACAGCGGGTTCTTGGCGAATCGTTCCAGGTCGGTGCCGAAGCCGGGCTTGCCCGCGTCGAGGAAGCCCACCAGGCCGACTACCGACTTGTCGTCCGCAGCGATGTCTAGGACCCATTGGTTGTCGTCGATGCGGGGGCTGCACTCCACCACGACCGCGCCGGTGACGCCATGGTCGCTCGACACGGACCGGAAACGGTCCGGATACGTGGGCTTGGAGCGGATCGGGTCGTCCGGAGGGGGCCAGGGAATCCCGCCCGGGCGCGTTGGATCGAACAGGTGGATGTGCGTGTCGATGACTGGGAATGGGAGCGGTGCCGCAGCAGCAGCTGCAGCCGAAAGGAGGAAGGACCTGCGAGTCACAATGCAAGTATAGGCAGTTCGCCGCCAGCGCCGAGTTCCGGCGTTGCCGCGAAGCAGGCACCGCCAACGCTCGCCTCACCAGACCGACCCACCCCTGCTGAAAGACCGAACCAGTGTCGGACAAGCAGCTGGAGAGCGATGGCCCCTCGATTTTGACCGCACTGTGGGGAAGAACCGTCATGATTCGGGAGGAATCTCGCTTCAGCGTCAGACGCGGGACAGGTGTAATCACGTCGGCTCCGAACGTTATGATGCGGTCCGATCGATGCCGCCAAATCGAGGGGGGGCTCCGCAATGGCACTGAGTTAGGCTGGGCCAATCCGGCGTTTCTTGAGCATGCTCTAATGCTTTGATTCCATGGCACTTACAAGAAATTCGAAGATTTTTCGCAAATCCCCTTGACATCCCGGCCCCAATTTGCGATGGTGAGCT
>JAJEHF010000024.1 GCA_022823865.1 Bryobacterales bacterium | reverse complement strand
CACACGACGACCAGCATCCTGCGGGACGAGCTGGTCAGCTTCGAGGTGGGTCCGGGTCAGCCCCGGTACCGTCCGAGCAACTACGACTACGAGTTCAAGGGACCGGTCACCCTGCGCTACGCTCTCGAGACGTCGCGCAACGTGCCGGCCGTCTGGCTGATGAACGAGGTCGGGCCCGAGGTGGTCGTCGACTTCGCGCGCCGCGTGGGCTTCAGCTCTCCGATCCCGGCCTATCTGTCCGTCGCCCTCGGCTCGGCCGAGGCGACGCTGATGGAGGTGACCAGCGCCTACTCGGTGTTCCCCAATCAGGGCAGGCGCATGCTGCCGTTCCTGATCGAACGGGTGCTCGATCGCAACGGGGACCTGCTGGAGGAGCACCGCCCGCAGTCGCGTGACGCGTTGCGGCCCGACACCGCCTACATCATGGCCAGCCTCATGCGCGGCGTCGTGCAGCGGGGAACGGGCCGGCGGGCCCTGCAACTGAACTGGCCGGTCGGCGGCAAGACCGGAACCGTGGACGATTTCACCGACGCCTGGTTCGTGGGATTCGATCCGGACATCACGCTCGGCGTCTGGGTGGGGCACGACGAGAAAAAGACGATCGGCAACCGAGAGGAAGGCGCTCGCGTGGCGCTGCCCATCTGGATCGACTTCATGAGGGCCTACGTCGGCAACCGCGAGACACAGCCGCAGTTCGATCCGCCGACGAACATCGTCTTCGTCTCCGTGGATCCGGAAACCGGCGAGCCCGCCGGACCGGGAACGTTCCGCCCCATCGAGGAAGCGTTCATCGCCGGAACGGAACCCGGGACGGCGTTTCCGCGCTAGCCCATCTTTAACAAGATTCCCGACGATTTTGTGGATTTGGGCGATATCTTGAGGGTTGCATCCACGTAACTTGTTGATTCTAAAGGACCGGGTGTCGGCAGGGTTGAATGTAGTGCCATAATCTCAAGAATGGTCTTGCTTCGGAGAACGTGCGCCCGCTATCGTGGGCGCATGTTCATTCGGCGCACCCAGACCCGGCGGACCCAAGACCGACAGCCCTACTTCTCGCATCGACTCGTCCACTCCGAGCGCCTCGGCAACGCCGTCCGCCAGCGCACCCTGCTCAATCTCGGACGCCACTTCGACATTCCCCAGGCGCAATGGCCGCTGCTCTGCTCCCGCATCGACGACATCCTGGCCGGCCAGACGCCCCTGGTGGCCGACTGCCCGACCGCCGTCGAACACGAAGCACAACGTATAGCCGCACAGTTGGTCGCCCGCGGCACACCCGTGCAGGAACCGGCCGACGGGCCGACGGACGTGCAGCCGGTCGACGTCGACTCGCTGCGCCTGGTCCGCCCCCGCAGCGTCGGCGTCGAGCAGGTTGGCCTGTGGGCCCTGGAGCAATTGGGCCTGCCGGCCCTGCTGGCCGAGTTGGGTGTCAACGGCGCGTTGCGCACCGCGGCGGCCGGCGCCATCGTCGGGCGTCTGGCCCAGCCGGCCTCGGAGCGCGCGACGCACCGCTGGCTGCAAACGCGCAGCGGCCTCGGCGAGTTGCTCGGCGTCGACTTCGAGACCGTCAGCTCGATGCAGCTCTACCGCGCCTCGGACGCGCTGGTGAAGCGTCGCGAGGCGATCGAGGCACATCTGTTCGACCGCGCCATGGGGCTGTTCGACCTGCAGCCGACGGTGACCCTCTACGACCTGACCAACACCTATTTCGAAGGCGAGGCGGGCGCGCAGCCGCAGGCAAAGCGCGGGCACTCGAAAGAGAAGCGCAGCGACTGTCCGCTGCTGACCCTGGGCCTGATGCTCGACGCCAGCGGCTTCGTGCGACGCTCGCAGGTCTTCGCCGGCAACGTCCGCGAGCACCGCACCCTGGCCGGCATGCTGGAGGCACTCGACGCGCCGGCCGGCGCCCTGGTGGTCATGGACCGCGGCGTCGCCACCGAGGCCGCCATCGAGTGGCTGCGCGACAACCGCTACCGCTATCTGGTCGTCAGCCGTGAACGCCACCGACAGTTCGACGCCGAGGCCGCCGTGGCGGTCCGCACACAGTCGAACCAGACCGTGCACCTGCACAAGGTCGTCTCGACCGACCCCGGCGAGGTCCGCCTGTACTGCTACTCCGAAGAGCGCGCCCACAAGGAGCGGGCCATCGTCGAGCGGACCGCCACCCGCTTCGAGGCCGCCCTCACCCAGCTCAACGACGGGCTGGCGCGCCCCCGCGCTCACAAGCGCCTCGGACAAATCTGGCAGCGCATCGGGCGACTGAGAGCCAAACATACCCGCGTCGCCAACCACTACCAGATCGCGGTCACCCCCGACCAGACCGGTGAGAAGGCCGCCGCCGTCACCTGGACCCGCCGCCCCCAGGACGGCTCAATGGCCACCCATCCGGGCGTCTATTGCCTGCGCAGCAGCGAGACCGACTGGGACGAAGACGCCTTGTGGCGCACCTACACCACCCTCACCGACGTCGAGGCCGTCTTCCGCGCACTGAAGTCCGAACTCGGCCTGCGCCCCATCTACCACCACAAGCCGCGGAGGGCCGACGGCCACCTGTTCATCACCGTCATCGCCTACCAGCTCGTGCAGGTCATCCGCACCCGGCTGCGAGCCCACGGCGAACACGCCAGTTGGACCACCCTACGCCGCATCCTCGAAGGCCAGCAGCGCGTCACCGCCACATTCCGGCGCCCAGACGGACGCACCCTGCACGTGCGTACTGCCACCCAAGCCGAACCCGGACAGCGGGCCATCTACGACGCGCTCGGCATCGACCCGCAGCCGGGAGGCGTCCGCAAGACCATCATCTGACCGACCCATTTCCCCGGTTTGCGCGCTTGTAGTGCCACTTGAGCATTCTTGCCTGCGTAAACCGCTGATTCTAAAGCAGCTTAGTAATACCGCTGTTAAACTTGGGCTAGCGATCAGGTCGACCGGAACACCTACGAACTCTTCGACCTGGAGCCGGGCGTGCCCACCGACGCGTACGAGCTCGCGACCGCGGTCGCGGACGGCTATCTCGTGCCGCCGAAGGTG
>JAJEHF010000172.1 GCA_022823865.1 Bryobacterales bacterium | reverse complement strand
CCGCGCTCGCGCAAGCGCCGCAGCACTTCCAGGCTCTTCAGTTTCGGCGTCTCCGCTAGCATCGCCAGCACGGCGTCCCGGTACGGCTCGACCAGCGACGGCCGACCCGGGCTCGCTCGTCGCGGCTGGCCGGGCGGCGCCGCGGCCTGTGGCTTGGCAGCGCGCTCCCCAGTGTCGGCCGGCTCGCGGCCGATCCGCCGGATCGTGCGGACTGAGGCGCCCGTCAGATCGGCGATTCGCTCCTGGGGAACACCCGCTGCCAGCAGCAACTGAATATCACGACGCTTTGCATCTGTGTACATCAACTCCTCCTGTTCCCGGAAGTCCGAACTCGGACTCCCAGAATTGGAGGATAGGGCAGTATCGGGCCGGTCAGGACCAGACGAACCGGCCATAATTTCCGGAATTTGGGCGGTCAGATTTTCCGGAACTCGCATTCAATGCGAAGTTGCCCCACCTCTAGGTGGCAAGAGTGCAATTTGTCGCCCCACTGCACCAAGAGTGCTTCTGTTATTATTGGCGACAAATAAGGTTAGGACGTACTTGCTCATCATCTTGCGATTGGAGAATCAAGCCGCAAGAGTCATCGATGAACGAGGCAGAGCATAAAGAGCCAGTTCGCGACGTGAATCAGGAACGTGTCCATGAGTAGCTGGCGTGACAGAATTCTTAGCGAGTTCACTCCCGATGTGGCTCGACTGACGCTTGTTGCCGATCCCGACGGTCTTCTAGTGGAAGAAGGCATTCTTGCGGGTATACGCGAACGGGGCTTCGAAATGATCCCGTTCGAGGATCATATCGCTTTTCGGTACGCCTATGAATCCAAGTTTCGGTCTCACTGGGACCAGGCCGAGCAGACAGATTCAGCTGTGGTTCTACGGTTGCCTACCGACGGTCTTGATTCTCTACCCTACGACCTTCTCCAAGCGGGCCGTCGGTTGTCGTTGAGCCTGGGCGAGATTTTCCCTAAGCTGAGTTACCCCGTCTTGGCCGAGTTAGACCGCTCGGATCTCGACGCACTCTACGAGGCCCGGAATCATGCCCGCCGTGTGCTGGGCGATAACGATACAAAGAAATTCATTCTGTTGCATGTCTTCGAGATCGCGCCTGAACTCATAAAGAGTCCAGCCGATCTGCTACGTGTGCTGTTGCGCCGCCATTACCGGGAACAACGCATTCCGACTCTGCTGGACAAACGATTGATCCAACTCCTTCGTCGGGATTACTTCAAGGATTGGCCGCTGGAGATGATCGTTCCAGACAGAGAGGCTTTTTTTGCCTTTCTTCAGGAACGCTGGCCGGTCTTCCTCGACCAAGCCGCCGAACCGGGGAGTACTAGTATTCGTGGGGATGAGAAATACCATAGTTTCGAATTCCCTGGCCCCTCTGACCTACCCTTTGATCACGACGACGTTCGTGTCTACATCGACAACCTGTTCCTAGAGGGTTTTCTCAAGGCAGTTCCGCACAGCCAAGCAGAATCGTTGTCGAAGAAATGGATTGCCCAAGGAATCCGAACGGACGAGCAGGCGGCCCGAACGCACCACGTTGAACGCCTTCTGGACGTCACGGACACCACGGCTCTGGTTGTCCCGGACGAAGACGCGCGGCATCACGATTGGTTCCATTTTGCTAGGACCTGGGCGGAGCTTGTCTGCCTAGCCTTGGAATTGGATGAGGTGCTGCCTGAACCGATACGCCTGAAGATTGAAGCTCTGCAGATGAAGATCGATTCCGCGCTGACGTCGTGGCTGGCAAAACGGTTTGCGGGACTGGTCAATCTGCCGCCTGTTCCCCCGGTCATGCTCCACCACATTCCTCGCTTCCTGTCCCGGCACATCGACGATGCCGATAAACGCAAGGCGGCACTTATCGTGGTAGACGGGCTCTCTTTGAATCAGTGGGTCGTCGTCCGCAACGAGCTTGCCCGGAAACGCAGCAACTACCGTTTCCGTGAACACGCGGTGTTTGCCTGGATACCGACTATCACGTCCGTTTCGCGGCAGGCTGTCTTTGCAGGAAAGCCACCCTTTTACTTTCCGAGCAGTATCCATACCACGGCCAAGGAGCCGGTTTTGTGGGCGCAATTCTGGAGGGACCACAAGTTGGCAAACCAAGAAGTCGCCTATGCCAAGGGGCTAGGTGGCGGCACACTTGAGAGCGTGGAAGAGATGGTTGCACAGCCAAAGACGCGTGTCGTCGGCCTAGTTGTCGACACAGTGGACAAGATCGCACACGGCATGGAACTTGGCGCCGCCGGGATGCACAACCAAGTTCGGCAGTGGGCGGCTCAACCGTTCATGGCGAACCTTGTCGATTTACTTCTAGAGAACGGATTCAGTGTTTACCTAACTTCGGATCATGGAAACACTGAGGCAGCCGGATGCGGCCGTCCCGCCGAGGGGGCTTTGGCAGACGTGCTCGGCGAGCGCGCGCGCATCTACCCCGATCCCTTGCTGCGCGGTCAGGTCAAACAGCGATTCCCGGACTCGCTTGAATGGCCTCCGATCGGACTGCCGGAAGGCTACTTCCCTCTGCTCGCTCCTGGCCGCTCGGCTTTTGTGCGTGAGGGCGACCACCTCGTCGGTCACGGCGGAGCTTCTATTGAAGAGCTGGTAGTCCCTTTGGTACAGATCGAAAGTAGGGAAAAATGATCGGACGGCGATCGCAGATCGGCTTCAACCAACGCATTAGACTCGATTGGTTAGAGCAGACGGCCAACCTGATATTGGCCGGTAACGACAAGACCTCAATCAATGACTCGCTCCAAGACTTACTGATTGACAAGGTGTCGGTCGGTGGAAAGTCTGTCAGGGGCAACAGGGAGAAGGTCATTACCATACTGGTGAAGACTTGGCTGACCGTGCCACGCGAGCGGGAGGAGTTGCGGGACAAAGGGCTGGAGATACTCCAAAAGCTGCCCCATAAGGACAGAATTGCTGTTCACTGGTGCATGGTACTGGCAGCCTACCCTTTTTGGGGCGTTGTCGCCGAGCACACCGGCAGACTCTTGAGGCTTCAGGGAACAGCCGCAGCAGCACATGTTCAGCGACGGGTTAGAGAGCAATACGGAGAACGCGAAACCACATCAAGGGCTGCCCGGCGTGTGCTTCGATCATTTATCGATTGGGGGGTCTTGGATGAGACGCACAACAAGGGCGTCTATGGGTATGGGCACCAATACCGAGTTGAGGAACCGGAACTGATCGCTTGGATGGTGGAGGCATCTCTCCGGGCCCGTTCGAATGGATCTGCTGCAATCAGAGATCTGCTGTCAAGTCCGACTATCTTTCCGTTCCGATTGGCTCGTGTGTCAGCCAAGCATCTGGCATGCGTCTCGCCTCGCGTCCATATCCTCCGGCATGGCCTGACCGACGAACTTGTGATGCTGCGTAAGGAGGGCCCCTCTTAGCGGTAAGGGAGAGGTAACTTCAGGAATGAACTTTGGTGAGTGTCAGATTCTGGCATCATGGCCGGAAAATTCAATTGGACGTAGGTCCATTGGATTCAGTACCGAACTGGAACGCTGTCGAAGATGACCTATGCTGAGCTTCCACCTTCGGGCGCGTTTCCAAGCGGCTGGACCCTCAGCTGGCCCACAGCAGGCAGACAAGCTAAGAAAACGAAAGCAGCCCTCGCGAGCCGAAGGATCTCCGGTTGTGGCTCGACGTGGCAGCCATCTCCGTGCAATGGCTGTACTGGGTCGCTCTCCCGCTCGCAGTGCCGGGCCCCGTAACCGGACTCATCGTCGTGATTGGCGTAATTTGGGAGGCTCGACCAGTCGGTCTCAATCGGGAACTCACTGCGACAGCTGCCAAGACAATTCGACAGGACTTACGGAGCTGAACGGTGCCACCGAGCACCAACATGACCCTGCACGAGCAATCGGAGGCATACGATCCGCTGGCCTGGAATTGCGTGAACCGCTGCGGTGTCTTCTTCAAGCCGGAACTGGGTCCCAGCGCCAGATTGACCGCAAGCTCGCATAGTGGCCGAAACGCAAGTCCAAGCACTTGCGGCGACACGAGCGTCGGAACGCCCCACTCGCCGAGATATCTTGTGCGATGCGAAAGCGACATACTTGCGCATTGGCGTCAGTGGGTGGCTGGTCAAGACGAGCCATGTGAGGGGAGACCTTCACTTCGAGTCTGAGTGCGTCTGCGGACAAGATTCCCCAGAGCAGACGAACCTAAGCATTCCGGATCTCTGCTAGGTAATCTTGCTATACTAATGAAATGAATAAGACCCGGAGAAATCACTATGTTCCAAGATTCTTGTCATCGGCATTTACAGATGACCAAGGCATACTATTTTTCGTAAATAATCATTCGCAGAAACCGACAATAAAGAGTAGTCGTCCTAACAATCTATTTGTCGAGCGTGACCTCTATCGACATGACGGGCAATTGATTGATGTATCAACCGATGTCGAAGAGAAGTTTAGCAAGATTGAATCGAGATTCGCACCAGTTCACCAAGAAATTATGCAGGAAGTTCGCAAGGGAACTACGCCTAATATGGACTGGAGAAAGAAATCAAGATTGATAGCTTTCATAGTGGCTCAATGGAGAAAAACTCCGGATCAAAAGAAACGCATGGAGAGCACAGTAAATGACTTCATAGCTCGCATGCTGGAATCTACCAGACAGGAAATTGAGAACGAACATGGACCATTGTCACCAGAAATCCTAGAATTAGTAGATTGCAGGGCTCAAGAAGAATATGTCAGACTTGCTCAACTGAACGAAATGGCAAGTTTGAGTCCAAATATACAGTCGCAACTCAAGCAACACATACTCTACTACTTGAGGATTCGGAATGAGAAATTTAGCTTCGTTGTGGGCAGTAATCCCGTAGTTTGGTACCAGGAAATGGATCGGATAGTTCCAAACGGTCGAGTCATGGATGTTTTTCTCGCTCTGTCCTCTGATATAGCACTGAAGTTGACCGCAATCAATCGAGGGCCCCGAATTGTCGATCTATTTGATGGACATTCTGTACAAAAGTGGAATGAGAGGATACGCGACCAGAGTCTTACAATTGCAGGGCGATCCAAACCGTTGGTGGGCTCATTATTTAGGAGATTGAATTAGGGTAGCGTCATTATGTTCCAGACAACTTCGAACATATTGATCAAGTTCACTGAGACTTCTACGGAATTGGTCAAACGGCCCCCTACGGTCACGAGCATTCGAATTCGCTTGAGAGGGCTTGACAAAAAAGGGAAATCACATTGCGTCGACCATAAACTCCGCAGTTCGCCGTAGACCACTCACCTGTAACGCGCTGCAACACCTACAACGCTGCTTCCAAATCGGCACTATCGGCGACCTGCAACCTGCCATCCACCCCAAGCGGGGCCAGGGATTTGCTCAGCGTCTCGCGAGCGACCTGTGCGACCATAGCGCCCGCCCATGGAACAGTTTGTCCGAACGCCCTCACCCCGAACGGCCTTCCACCTCGTCGCCACCGGCGTGGCACTGGCCGTCAGCCTAGCCATCGCCAGCCATCCGGCATCCGCTGAGCCCGCTGGGCGCAGCCAGGGACAGCTTCTGCGAAGAGGCTATGACAGCCAAGTCACAACAGAGCGCCGGGAATACTTCGTGTACCTGCCGACTGGCTATCACACCGAGCCCGGCAAGCGTTGGCCGGTGATCCTGTTCCTCCACGGCGGGGGCGAGCGCGGCGACGCCATAGAGGATCTGGACATGGTCCTCGTTCACGGCCCGGTGGCAGAGGCCTGGATCCAAGGGCGCGACCTGCCATTCATCATGATCTCGCCCCAGATGCCGTTGTTCGACCGGCCGCGCCGCGGTGCCGGCCAGCCCGTCCCTGAGCGAATCGAGGATGGCCCCCCACCGCCCCGCCGGTACGGTCGTCGTCCGACGCAGCCGATGGAGCGAGTCACCGATCCCAGCATTCCGTCCTACGCAGACTCTCCATTGCGAGACAGCTGGACCAGGATGGAGGGCGAGGTGCTGGCGATGGTGGACTCCACCCTTGAAGAGTTCCGGGCCGACGAGGACCGGGTCTACTTGACCGGCCTGAGCTTCGGCGGTGCCGGAACGTGGCACTTAGCGATGGCAGACCCGAACCGCTGGGCCGCGATCGCTCCCATCTGCGGTCCCGGGGATCCGAGCCGGGTCGATCGGATCGTGAACGCCAAGACACCAGTGTGGGTATTTCAGGGAGGCCGTGACACGGTAGTCCGTCCAGAGCGCGTTCTGGAAACCGTGACAGCCTTGGAGGCAGCAGGCCATCCCGAAGTTCGCTTCACCGTCCACGAGGACTTGGGCCATAACGTCTGGACCCGCGTGTACGAGGGCTGGGACGTTTACGCATGGTTTCTCGCTCACAGGCGCCAGTCCGGAACTGATGAGGAATAGGGGCCCTAGATACGGGCTCGTCCAGCGCCTTTTCGCAAACACCAATAGGTACAATCGGGCTTGCGAACCAGCGGACGCCCCCCGATTCACGCATGAAGGGCACCACGAATGGCAGTCGACTCCCTGCCTGCTGCGGATCCCACGCCTCAGCGGCCTTCCGAAGCGCTTGGAGTCGGCTTCTAGCCTTGGTCGCCGTCGTTAGTTTCGCGTCACCAACACTTGGAGCAGACGACCCCTTCCAGTCCGAAGTCCAGCCGATTCTTGCTCAGCACTGCTTGGCATGCCACGGTCCGGACACTCAGCTCAGCGGACTGAACTTGAGCACACTCGAAGGCTTGCTTTCGGGGGGCGCCCGCCACGGGCCCGTCCTCGTCCCCGGCCACCCTGAGCAGAGCGTACTGATCCAGGTACTAGAAGGGCACTTGACTCCCAGCATGCCGATGGGCTCGGATCGCTTGCCCGACGGGAAGATCCGGGCAATAGCGGAGTGGATCGAGCAGTTCAATCCCACACCAGAACACGTCGATGCCAATACTTGGAGCCCGTTCCGGGCAAGCGGCCGACCGGACGCGCCGGACGTCTCGCGCGAGTCATGGCTCCGCAATCCCGTCGACCGATTCATCCTTGCCCGCTTGGAGGCGCAGGGCATCGATCCGGCACCCGAAGCCGACCGGCGCCTCCTTATGCGACGGCTCTACTTCAACCTGATTGGAGAGCCACCAACCCCGAACGAAGTCGACGCCTTTCTGTCCGACATGGATGCCGAAGCCTACGACCGGCTCGTGGACCAGTTGCTCGGAGACCCTCGCTACGGGGAGCGCTGGGGCCGCCACTGGTTGGACGTGACAAGGTACGCGGATACCACGGGGGGCGAAGCGAATCGGGAGATGTCTCACATGTGGCGCTACCGCGACTATGTGATCGACGCCTTTAACCAAGACAAGCCGTACGACGATTTCATCAAGGAGCAACTCGCGGCGGACGAGTTTGCCCCCACGGATCCGGACAGGCGGGTTGCGACCGCGTTCCTCCGACTAGGAGCTCCTCCTCAGAGCCAGATCCGACGGGTGGCGCGCCAGCAGCACCTGAACGAAGTCACGGGAACCGTGGGCTCCGTGTTTCTCGGCCTGAGCCTCAGCTGCGCCCAGTGCCACGACCACAAGTACGACCCGATCCCCACGAAGGACTTCTATCGGTTCCAGGCGTTCTTCCTACCCATCGAAAACATCAACGTGGATGCCGAATTCACGCAGGACACCACTCGAGGAATGGCTGCCCGTGGACGCATGGCTGCCGCGGAGAGGCTGAAGCTAGCCCGCGAAGACTACGCGGCGTATGAGAACCAACTGCTTGCCAAGTTCCGCAGCGTACTAAAAGAAGAAGGAGAGGACCCCTCATCCGCCACCGCAGCGAGTTTGCGCGCGAGATTGACGGACGCTGTCGCGAACGGCGTGGTCCCCCGGGACGAGCCTTCGTTCTCGCTGGCCGAGAAGGTCGAGTACATTCGCCGTCTCAGCTTTGTCGACGGCTTCCGCGGCGGACGGGACATGGGGGTGTACCGACGCCAGGTGGAACGGCATCTGCCTATGGTCCATTCCGTCGACAACGCGAGAGAATCGCCTTACAGCGCTGGGTTGCCGGTGCAGTTCGTGCGCATTCGGGGAGAAGTCGACAACCTAGGCGAACGCGTGCTGCCGGGTTTCCCGAGCGCGTTGACGGGAACGGATGCCCCCGCTCCCATGCCGCTCGACTCTCTGGGCAATGTCAGCCGGTGGCGGCTGCCCCTCGCCACATGGATTGCCAGCCCGAACAATCCCTTGACCGCCCGCGTGATGGTGAATCGCATCTGGCAATGGCACTTCGGGCGGGGCATTGTAGCCACACCCAGCAATTTCGGGGCAAACGGCATCCGCCCGTCACATCCAGCCCTGCTGGACTGGCTGGCCGACGAATTCGTGGCGAGCGGCTGGAGTGTGAAGGCGATGCACCGCCTGATCCTCAAGTCCGCGACATACCGCCAGAGCTCGGTCAGGTTCTCCGAGCAGGCGGGCAAGATCGATCCGTCGAACACCCTGCTTTCACGGATGCCGGGCCGACGCCTGGAAGGAGAGGTCATCCGCGATAGCATCCTCGCAGTCAGCGGGCGCCTGAATCGCGCAAGGGGCGGGCCCGGGGTGTATCCCCGGCTGCCCGAGGCCATGAAGGACCAGATGCTGGTCAAGAACTGGCCCGCCTGGGAACCGAGCAGTGGATCTGACTCTAGGAAGAAGTCCGTCTACGTCTTCCAGCGTCGCCAGTTGGCCCTGCCGCTCTTGGAAATGCTGGATGCACCGGTTCCGCAGGTCTCGTTGGAGGAGCGCCCGATATCGACAACGGCAGTTCAGTCTCTGGCAATGCTGAACGGCCGGCTCGTCGCCGAGGAATCGCAATATTTCGCGGCTCGCCTGGAAAAGGAAGCCGGACAGGATCCACAAGATCAGGTCAGGCTTGCCTTCCGTCTCGCATTCTCGAGAGACCCCTCGGAAGCCGAACTTCGCCGATATAATGACTTCGCCGAAAGCGAAGGGCTGACGGCAGTTTGCCGCGTCCTGTTCAACGCCAACGAGTTCGTCCATGTTGATTGATCTCCAGACCGGCAAGCTCACCTCCCGGCGGCAGATGCTGCTGCAGAGCTTCAACGGGCTCGGAGGCCTCGCTCTCGCGTCGCTGCTATCGGAAGACTCCCGGGCAGCGACCCAATCAGGCAGGACTGCGCCCCATCACCCGCCAAAGGCCAAGAACTGCATCTTCCTGTTCATGTCCGGCGGCGTCAGCCAGGTCGACACCTTCGAGAACAAACCGGCGCTAAGCAAGATCGACGGCCAGCGCATGCCCGTGCTGCCTGGTCTGGCGACGCAGCTGGATGCGTATGTCCGGTCCGACGTCGTCGCAGTGGGCAGCCCGTTCGAGTTCCAGCGGTACGGCGGGTCGGGCCGCGAGATGTCGACCATGTTTGGCAATCTCGGCGGCGTCGCCGATGAACTGGCATTCGTCCACGGCATCGAGGTCGATTCGCCATTGCATTCGGCAGCCACGTTGCATGTGACTACCGGCTCGGTCTTCGCGGGCAACCCGTCCGTCGGGGCGTGGGTCGCTTACGGCTTGGGGAGCGAGAACGAGAACCTGCCGGGCTACATGGTCCTGCACGACAGGCGCGGTGGTCCGGTCAACGGCTCTGCCGTGTGGCAGAGCGGCTACCTTCCCGCTTCGTACCAAGGGACGCTCCTCCGATCCTCGGGTCCGCCGATCCTGAACCTGGATTCGCGACCGGAGGGTGCCAATGGGCGTTCGCGGCGCGAATTCGACCTGCTCCGCTGGACGAACGAGCGCCACGCGGCCGAGCGGCGTTCAACCGACACGCTGGAGGCTCGCATTTCCGCCTACGAGCTGGCATACCGGATGCAGACTCACGCTCCCGGGATCGTAGACTTGTCCGACGAGCCCGCTTCGGTGCGGGACCTCTATGGCCTGGACAACCCCGTCACGGAACCGTTTGGGCGGCAGTGCCTGCTCGCGCGGAGGCTGGTCGAGCGAGGGGTCCGGTACTCCCTGCTGGTCCATGGCTGGGAAAACGGCGTGTACAGCTGGGACCATCACAAGGAGATCCGCGATTGGCTGCCCGCCCGGGCAGAGGAAGTGGACTTGCCGATCGCGGGATTGATCCGAGACTTGAAGTCCCGAGGGCTGCTAGACGAGACCCTGTTGGTCTTCACCACCGAGATGAGCCGGACTCCGTTCATCGCCCGCAGAGCATATGGAGACCGCGTGGGGCGCGACCATCATCGACACTCGATGGTGACTTGGTTCGCCGGAGCGGGAGTCAAGGGAGGCTCCACCGTAGGAGCCACCGACGAGTTCAGCCTCAGCTGCGCGGACGAACCGATCCACGTGCGCGATATTCACGCCACGGTCCTGCACTTGATGGGTCTGGATTCGGACGCCCTGACCTATCTCCACGAGGGTCGGCACAAGCGCCTCACGGATACCGGCGGGCGGGTACTGAAGGAAATCCTTGCCTGAGCGGCCAAGCAGGTAGCGGTAGCCCCGTGGGCTCTGGATTACCCCAGATCTTCAGGATTGGCGAGCGCGCCGGTGCCAGCCCATGTGGCTGGTCTTCTCGGCTCAGTCTTGAGCGAGAATTGATTCCGCGTAGAGCAGCTCCCCGGTCAGCCCGTTGTAGTACTGGAAAACCACCTGGGGCTTCGGGTAGGCCACCCAGCGCACCCTTCCCTGCCTTGTCGGACTCCGGATCACGTTATTGACCTGGACAACGCAATACACGGGCAAGCGCCTCGGGGATACTTCGTCCAGAAAATAGGTCGACCAACGAATCTCGCATTCCCGGCCTCGCGACTCGAAGGTTCCGTTCGGAGGGCGGCCGCCCTCCGACGACACGGGGTGATTGCCGGAATTATGGGGGCCGGATGCGAACTCCCACACCGAGTCGGTGATCTTGATGGCAAAGCTGTTGTGGAGGTCCCCGGTAAGCACGAAGACCGGCTTGCCGAGCGTGTCCCAGAATTCGATCAACTCCTCCCGCTCGCGGGGAACTGCGGTCCATGCCTCGTCCTTGTTGGCGCCCCCGGCTCCCGGTCCGACATGCGGAACCATGAAGTTGACAGAGGAAACAACGAAGAAGAAGTCGGCGTCGCTCTTGCGCATTTCCTCCACTAGCCAGCGTTTCTGCTTCTCGCCGAGCAAGGACACGCCTTCCTTCCAAGGGTCGTCCCTGTCGTGCAGCTGGCGATGCGACCTAGTGTCGAGCATGAAGAAGTCAGCATTGCTGACGCGTACTCGGTAGTAGGACAGCCGCCCTACCGAGTAACTGACCTCCCCGCCCGTCTTCGCCGCTGGACGGATTCGCAACCGCTGCGGATCGATGATCTCCTCGATCGCGTAGACGCCGGCACTGGGCTCTCCGCCCTCGCGGTCCAAGTGATTGATATCGTCACTGCGATAGAAGTTGACGCCTGCGGTCGTCTCTCCCCAGTGCACGTGGAGGTTGGAGGCCTCCGCTAGGTCGAGCTCTGAGAAATCCGCAGCCGTGTCGGTCAGGATGTCGCTGCCGGCCTCGAGCGTCGCACGCCCGAAATGGATCGGCTGCGTGTTGTGGACGGGGTTGCTCCAGCCGAGGTAGTCGTACCAGGCCTGGACTCCGATATCCCTGAACACCGCGCGGCGGCTGCGCAGGCCGACGGTTCCCGCGCCGTTCACATCGCCCAGGATTTCGTGGTCATCGAACGTGAAGAAAGAGGGGACTTCCTTATGCCATTCGGTCATGGCCTTCCCGCGGTCGAGATAGAGCTTGTAGTTCTCCCAAACCCCGACAATCGTCGGGGCGATATGCAACCGCCGGGGGAGTGCCTCGCGCCGTGCCCCCAGATTGGTGGCCCATCGGTCGAGCGGATAGTCCCTGCGCTCCTCGTAGAGCCAATCCCCGTTCTGAATGGCGAAGTAGATCCTGTCCTTGAGCTGCCGGAGCATTGTGGCGAATGTCGGCAGGTCCCGATTGGATGGCTGGCTGTTTCCGCAGGCAAACTCGAAGCTGAAGTTGAAGAGACCTTCAGGGTTGTATTCGGGGTCCCGGACATCGGCTGAATGCGGAAGCGTCTTGAACGAGTGAACACTTGATTGGGGCCGGCTCGTACCCGGAACGACAAGTTGGTAGAAGTACTTCGTGTCTGGCCGGAGGCCATCGATCTGGACCCATCCCGTGTTGTCCCGCTCCAACTCCGGGGAGACCACGGAAGAGAGCTGGTCGAGATTCTCTGGGCTCTGCCCGTACGCGACCTGAAACGGCTTGGTGTCAGCTGTTCTCGCCCAGACGCCAACGCCGTGGGCGCTGAGCCTGCCGAGGATAGGACCGTGCGTTATCCACAAAGTCTCCTGGCTGCTGGCAGCCACTGGTAGCAGGAGGACGAATAAAGCGAATCGGATGGCTCGGTGTTTTCGGTACGCCACGGGCTAGCTCCCGTGGCCTAGGGTACTGTCTTTTCAGTATCCGGCGGGCGATAACGGTCGCGTGGCGGTCGGGGGCGGGAATGCGGGCCCGAGAGAATTTCCCTGCGGCGATACTACCGGACGGGGTTAGGGTTGCGGCCGGTTGGTGAATCGTCTGCCTCTCTCAGCCGCTTCCCGGCTGCGGGTCGCTCCGATTTTCGTGCCTTCGCGAAGGCGTTCTTCGACGTTCTCGACAGTCACAACATCCAGGAAAGCAATCCCAGCCGCCTGGGTCGCCTTGAGAACGCGCTGGCGGGCCTCTTCGACTACCGGTCGATACGGCGGGTCATGGATTTCCGGATAGCCGAGCGAGAGCCCCATGTCGCCGGGACCCCATTCCGCGTAGCCGACACCCGGCACGCTGGCCGATTCTTCGGCAGCGGCCAATGCGTGCTTGTCCTCGATCTTCAGTCCGATCAGGATCTCTCCGTCCGGATTCAATGGCCAGACATCCGCGCGGCGGATGTACTCCTGAGGCGAGACTCCCCAGATTTGCGCCGCATTGGCTTGACCTCCGTTTCCGCGCAGGCCCTCCTCGAGCGGCCCTCCGTCCACGCCTTGTCGCTGGTGTGGAAAGCGCGCCGCCCGCACAAACTCTCGAACGGCCGCTGGGTCGCGCGCATGACAGAGAGTGATGCCGTGGACCCCGGTGGCAAGAATCTGCTGCACAACCCAGTGATTGGCGCGCACAGTAGCGGCGTCGTAGCCGCTAAACGGAACGACAACTTGCACGGCCGGTGTGCGGTGTCCGCTACGAGTAGGTCCGCCTTGGACCAGTCCGGCCATGAATTCGCGCAGCTCGGTCACGTCGTAAGGGCCGAACTCCATTTCGTAGATGATCAGGTCCGCCCAGGTCTGCGCCAAGCGCAGGCCTTCCTTGAACCCGCCCTGGCTACCGCCGCGGCCCTCGGTGAAGTAGTAGATCGGCTGGTCTTGACTGAGCAACTCGATCGCCTTGTTGATCCGGGCTGGCTTCGGATCACGGCCTTCGTCGGCCGCGAACAAGAATGCCGCGCCGGCGACAAGCGGCACCGCCCAGCTACGTCGCAGCATCAAGGTCGCCTTTCTCATCGTCCATGGCTCCATCACTTCCTAGATCACTCGCAGGAGATTATCGCCTAGAAGCCCTATGCGCCCTGCTCGCTGTACTTTAGTCGCAGCAGCACCGTGGTGACTTAACTGTAGCCGCATGCTCGTTTGATTTCGGGTGGCACAAGCGGTCCTTCCTCAAAGTCGGAACCACGGGGGCGTGTGTGCCTGCCGAGCAATTTAGTACGCCATTGAGTAGATTCACTTAATGGCGTACTCAAATCGTGTATGCCGCAGTTTCAACGGCCTCAGGTACGAGAACCCGGAGCTGCCGTGTAGGTTGGAGACCGTGAAGCGTGAGCGGTCCGTTTCGATTTGGGAGCGAGCATAGTGACAAGACTCTCGGGATCTCCGGCCGGAATCTTGTACCGTTCCGGCGCTAGGATGAACGCGGTGAGGGAGTTGCTCGTGACGGAGGGAAGGGCCAAGGCCGTGCACGCGCTGACAATAACGACAACGCGGAGCATTCAGTGACTACCGTGTTCGTTGGCGGCTCCCGGCAGGTAAAGCGTCTACCGGTGGAGGCGAAGACCCGGATCGACAACGTCGTGGCCAAGGGATTCGCGATCTTGGTCGGGGACGCAAACGGGGCTGACAAGGCGGTGCAGAAGTACCTTGCGGAGGCAAGATACGACAAGGTGACGGTGTACTGCTCGGGTGATACCATCCGCAACAACCTCGGTCAATGGGAAACCTGTACCGTCAACGCTGGGGAGCGCGAAAAGAACTTTCAGTTCTACGCTGCCAAGGATCGTGAAATGGCGCAGCAAGCCGAGTTCGGGCTGATGATTTGGGATGGTCAGAGCCCCGGAACGGTTCTGAACATTCTGCGTCTGGTGCAAGCGTCGAAAAAGGCAGTGCTGGTAAGCGTTGCCGAAAAGTCGGAGGTGGAATTCAAGGGCGAGGAGGATTGGGACGCCTTTCTTTCGAGGTGCTCGTCGAAGCTGCGCCGAGATATGGAGAGACGGGCCAGTCAGGACGAATTGTTCATGTTGAGACGAGCACAGGACAAACTGAAGCTCTCGTCCGCCTAGCGCGACGAGCACTCCGTTGCCATCCGGATCTCGGCGAGTGCGGCGCCGTTCACCTCCGCGGACGATGCGTCGTTGCCGAGGTTGCCCATCAGGACGACGAAGTCTACTGTCTTCGAAGTACCCAGATGCTACTCCGCGGCTGGGACGGTGGCGCATACTGACAGCATGCCGCGCTGGTACACATTGCCCGGCTACAGCCGGTTCATCGCCGACGATGACGACGATGTTTTCCTTTACCGCGTCCTCATCCACCAGCTGCCGCGGGAGTTTCATGGGTTGAGCCACGCCGAGCAGGCCGCGGCGTTGGCAGAGCGCCCGGAGCTGACGGGGAAGCAGCCGTGGGACGCCTTCCTGGCTGCGGTGGTGGAGCACATCGCGCGCCTGCACGGCCATCCCGTGCCAGCCTGGGTTGACGAGCCCGAGCGATTCCTCGATAGGCCGTGGGTTGCCGCCAGGACGCGCCTGGCCGCGCGCGATTCCGTTCTGTACGCTCCCGCGGCTTTCACCCGACATGCCACGATCCCCGACCCCCGCGACCTCGACGCGCGGGGCGGAGAAAAGCACGAGTGGCTCCCCCCCCCCCCCCCCGCCTGATTCGCGGACCTTCGAAGCCCCGGCGCTCCGCCGAGCCTTCGACGGCCTTTCCCGGCAGCTTGCCGAGCACGACATCAAGGCTCATATCTACGTCGTAGGCGGCGCGGCGATGATCCTGGCGCACCGCTGCCTTCGCGCCACTGGCGATGTCGATGTGCTAGAGGTCGATCGGCGCGACGAGGTCCTGCAGGCCGCAGGGGACGTCGCGCGAGAGCTGGGGCTGCCGCGGGACTGGCTCAACGACGCCGTGCGTACGGCGCCTTGGCCGGTTCCTCGCCCGGATACCCGACCGGTCGTCGTCTACGACTCACCCCATCTCTCCGTCACGGGGGCCAGCGCCGAACAGCTCCTTGCCATGAAAGTCCGGGCGGGCCGGCCGGGTGCCCGCGATGACATCCAGTTTCTTATCCGCCGGCTAGACATCTCCACCCTGCAGCACGTCGAGGCGATCCATCACGCGGTCTTCCCCCGCGATCACATTCCCGAAACGAATATTGAGGTGATCATGGACTGCCTCGATCGCGTGCGCGACGAGTGACGCTTCGAGGCGGGTCACTGGACTCGTGTCTAGCGTGATTTCGGCCCAGAACGCTAAAGCGGCGCGGCTTCAGGGGCTATCGCGAGCGGTGCGATTGTCTGGATTGGCCCGTGGCGGCGATTAGCGCCGATTCCCTCTGAATGGCGCAAGAGTCCGGACGGGCCTATCCACGCACCTGACCGGGATCGCCGAGGGACTGGCCTCGTGGCAAGAAATCGCGTTTCTGCGGTGCATTCCAGCGTGCGGGAGTGCGGCACCAATATCGCTGAACAGCCCTGATCAGTGGTTCGTTGCTTGGGTTCGGACTAGAGCCCGGAGAGTATCGTGCAGCGTTGGATGCAAGGCAGGCCCTAGCACACGGTGAGCAATCGCGGAACCAGAGTCAGAACCTTGCCACGCGGGTTCCGGAGCACGCGGATCGCTTCGCTACAATCCCGAAATGCAACGGCCTTAGCCGACTGTTATAGGCCCGCCCGCGGCTTGCCACCGCTACCTGCCATGCCCGTCATCGAAATGCGTGTCCCGCGCGATCCCGCCTTCAAGCGTTTCGTGCACAACCAGACTTTTATCCGCCACCTGCTCCGCGCCCATCCTTTGGCCGGTATCGATGAGGCCGAGGTCGAAGCAATCGAAGACGCCAACGCCAACTTCGTCGACCCGAAACTGGCGCAGCGCCTGCCCGACGCAGTCTGGCGGCTTAGCCTGGCTGACGGCACAATCACCTTCCTGCTGGTCGAATGCCAGTCCGAGGTGGATCCGACCATACCGTTCCGCATGCTCCACGCAGTGGCGACCCTCTATCTGGCATTGAGCCAGTCGCCGCCGCAGGAGTCGGCGTATTCAGCTGCGGCAGTACCACGCGTCAAGCATCTCACGATCTACAGCGGGGAGCGCAAATGGACTGCGGTAGGCGAGGTGGGCGAGGCAATCACGGTGAGCTGCGCGGACGCGGAGCAAGACATCCCCAGAATGGAGTGTCCGGTGCTGGACCTACGGCGCTGGGCGGACCCCGGTGGCGACGCGAATCTGGCCGTGCTGCTCGGGCGCATGCAGCGCTGCGAGAGTCCCGAGGCCCTGCTGGAGGTAGCGGAACCGCTTCGGAAGTGGTCCCAGAGTGAAGGCCACGCCGGGCTGGCCGGAGCGTTCGCGGCATGGATCTCGCAGGTGCGCATCCCGGAACTGGGAGTGACTGGCACAGTGAAGAGTGATAATCTTGAGGAGGTGTTGGACATGCTGGAAACTGAGAGCGAGACATGGGCTGACCGCATGAGGGCGGAGGGTCGGCGCGAGGCGTTGGAAGGGGAGCGCAAGCTGCTTCTGCGGCAGGCACGAGTCCGTTTTGGCGACGCGCTGGCGGGCAGCCTTGCCGCACCGCTCGATCGGATCGCTGACGCGGACCGTTTGGAGCAAATCGGCGAGTGGCTGATGGTTTGCGACAGCGGGGACGCCCTACTCGCCCGGCTCGGCCAGCAAACGTAACGCTACCGAGTAGGCCCCATCCCACGATCCCTTTCCGCTGCCCTGTCCGGCCAAGACGGGCTCGGCGGAGGGAAGCGTGGTACTTCGACTGTTGGATACTCACGCCGGCTGCCCGGACCAAGACCCGCGTTAATCTGTTGACGATCAGGCTCGCTGATCTGTCTCTCCTGTACGCTCTCCCTTTCCTGCTCCAGCATCCTGCCGCGCTCCATCAGGTAGTCACTGATGCCCTGCGCGTCGCGGCTCGCCAGATAGATCTCTTGGGGGTGATCTTTCAACGTCTTCACCCAGTGCTCGACGTACGCTGCTGTCCTCGATCCGTCGTGCCCCACATCCAACCGGTCCCCGGTGATCATTGAACTGATCTCGGCCCGCAACTCCTCCCGCGAATACTCCCGCGACTTCGGGCCCTGCCGGATGCCGTCGACGAGCGACTCCCGGTTCATCCGGTCTGGATGGCCCGTCCAGTGCCCGAGCTCGTGCAGGGCCGACTGGTAGTACCCGGCAGAGTTGGGGAACTGTTCGCGGTGCGGCATAACGATCAAGTCCCTCCCCAAGTCGTAGAACACGCGGTCTTGGTGGTTGTGCTCCACTGCCGCCCCGCAATTCTTGATTAGCTTCTCAACCCGTTCGTTTCGCTCCCATTGGTGCCCGGCCTCTCTCAGCGGCCTTGGCGGCAACCCAGTCGCCTGCTCTGCGTTGAACACCGTATATGTATAGGACCGCGGTCTTTCGAGCTTGGTGACTTCGTAGACCGGCTGGGCTTTGTCGTCGAGAACGGGCTTGCCAGCGTTGTCCCGGGCCAGCTGCCTCGCTTCCCACTGCCAGTAGATGATCGAGGCTCCCTTCTGCCCCCGGCGCACGTGACCGCCGGCCTCTTGGATTTGCCGGTAGGTGCCCCACCGCTCGTCTTGGTATCCGCGCATCTGTGCAACGCTCGCCAGCCAGGTCGCGTTGCCGCCGCGGTACGTCTTGCCAGTCCTGACGTTGTAGGGCTGCGCCCGCTCGCCCGGCTGCCAAGACTGCACCCAAGGCACGGTCCCGGCTTCGATCTGGGCGATCAGCACATCGGCGACGCGGCGGAAGTAGTCGTCCCGGCTCTTCGAGTCAAGCGGCTTCATCGCCGCTCCCCTCGTCGCCGAACTCGAACGGATCCTCTGCTGCCTCTAGGGCCTCTTTCCAGTCGGTGCAGTCGTCCGGACAGGCGCCGCACGCGGCGGCCGTCTCGGGATCCATTTCGACGATCACTCCGGGCTTGAGCAGCAGGCCGACCTCGGCCGCAGTCTCGGCGCGGCGCAATGGCACCGCTTTGCCGCCAATTCGTTCGCTTCGCTTCATTGCTGCTCCCCTCCTCTCAAGTCAGAACCGCCGGATACTCCATCGGTCTCGACCGGTCGGCACTCCCACTGGCGGGTGGACCAGTTGAAGCGGTCTACCCTCAGGGCCTCGACCACCTTGCGGCGGCCGTCGCGGCGCTCGAGGTGCAACACCACATCGACGACGTCGCCGACCAGGTCCTGCACTGCCTCCCACGGCAATCCGATGCCCGCCTGCAGGACGCAGGACGTGCAGCGCTTGAGCGCGTTGGCGGCCGAACTCGCGTGCAAGGTCGAAAGCGACCCGTCATGCCCGGTGTTGAGGGCCTGCAGCAGATCCCACGCCTCGCCGCCGCGGACCTCTCCGAGGACGATCCGGTCCGGGCGGTGGCGCAGCGCCGCCCGGACCAGATCCCGCACCGTGACCGCCGGCGCGCCGTCTGTCTGTCGCCGCGCCTCGAACCGAACCAGATTCGGATGATCGAGCTGTAGCTCCACAGTGTCTTCGATCGTCACCACGCGCTCGTCCGCGGGGATCAAGCGGGCGATCGCCGCCAGCAGCGTGGTCTTTCCGGTGCCCGTCCCGCCGCTGACGAGGATGTTGCGCCGCTCGTCTACGGCCCGTCGCACTCCCTGCGCGACGGCCTCGGACAGGCTGGCAGAAGCGACGAGGTCGTCCAACGCCAGCCGCCGCCGCGCAAACTTGCGGATCGTCAGCGCCGGTCCGCCAAAGCTGCACGGCGGCAGGGCGGCGGCGATGCGCGAGCCGTCCGGAAGCCGGGCGTCCAACAGGGGGCGCTCGGCGCTGATGTCGTCGCCCTGGCTGCGGGCGATCGCCAGGGCGGCCTGCCGCACGTGCTTGGGATCGAGCGCGACCCCTTCCACACGCTCCAGCATTCCGCCGCGCTCGACAAAGACCGCTCCCGGATTCACCATGACCTCGCTGACCGAATCGTCATCGAGCAGTCCCATGACGGGCCGCAGGAACGGCGCGATCAGGCGAAAGCTCGGTTCGTTGCACAGACTCATCTGCGGACCTCCTGAACGACACGCGCAGCCACCGACAGCTGAAGCCGCGCCACAGGTCTCAACACTCTCTCCGCTACGCGAAGCGAGGTCCAGACGGACAGCGGCCCGAGAGATCGACAGCGTGCCAATTATATCTATTTATAGATTATATGTCAAGATATCTAGAAACCGAGTCTGAATTCTCGAAAGATTGTATCTGCATATGTTGGATTTACACCACATACGCGCCGTTTTCGTCAAGACTGCATCCAGATGAAAGGATGTGCGCCACGGGCGATGCGCACCGACGCAGACACCCGAGGTAATTCCCATTCCCAGCGGCGCCGTGAATCACTCCGGATTTCCCGCAGGGGCCAAGGATGTTGTGCGTGCGGGCAACGATTCGGCTCACGGCGTGACGGTTCACCGCTCGCTGAAGGCCTCGCGGTCAAGCAGGACCCGCTTGCGCTCCACCCCCCAGCGGTAACCTCCCAGGGTGCCGTCGTTCCGGACCACCCGGTGGCAGGGGATCGCGACCGCGAGCGGGTTGGAGGCGCACGCACGCGCGACTGCCCGTGCAGCCTTCGGCGAGCCGACGCGATCGGCGATCGCACGGTAGCTGGCGGTCGTACCCGCGGGGATGTCTTGAAGCGCCCGCCAGATCCGCCGCTGGAACGTCGTTCCGCGGATGTCGAGCGGCAAATCGAGACCGAGCGCGGGGACTTCGACGAAACCGACGACCCGGGCTACGAGCGATTCGAAATCCCGGTCTCCTCCGACCAACTCAGCCCGGGGGAAACGGTCCTCCAGCTCACGCGCTAATGCGGCCGGATCGTCGCCAAGCAGGATCGCGCAGACACCTTTGGCCGTCGCCGCCACCAGGACGGAGCCCAGCGAACACTCGCCGATGGCGAACCGGATCGTCTCGCCCGCGCCGCCACGCCGGAAGGTCGCGGGGGCCATACCGAGCATCTCCGGTGACGCCGCGTAGAACCGCCCGCTCGAATTGAACCCGGAGTCATAGATGGCGTCGGTGACCGTCCGTGACGTCCGCAGGGCTTCACGAGCCCTGTCGGCGCGATGGGCAGCGGCGTACGCCCGCGGTGTGCAGCCGGTGGCGGCCTTAAATACCCGATGGAAGTGGAACCGGCTCATGCCGGCCGCCTGCGCGAGTGCGTCGAGGTCCGGCAGGTCCTCCGCTGTCTCCACGAGACGGCATGCGGCCGCCACCGCCCGCGCATGTCGTTCGGCCAGGGCCGGCCCGTGAGGAAGGCAGCGCCGACACGGCCGGAAGCCGGAGTTCTCGGCGTCCTCGGGGGATGCGTGGAAGCACACGTGTTCGCGCCGCGGCAACCGCGCCGCACAGCCCGGCCGGCAATAGACGCCGGTCGTCCTGACGCAGTAGACAAACTCGCCAGCGGCGGCATGGTCGCGGTTCACGACCGCTGCCCAGCGTTCCTCGTCGCCGCGGAATCGGGACGCCACCGAAATCGGCGCCGCCTGTGCTTCTGGCATGATGTTCCTGCCTCCCGCCATCGTATCGCCGGCCGCAGTCGTGGACTGATAGCCGCAATCGCAATCTTGGCGTGCGCCCCGTAGCCGCGCAACCCGATTCTTGCTCTCGAATTGACATCCGGACGCGAATGCCAGCGCAGCGCCCGGATCCGACCGCTGCAAGTCCCCGTTCAGCATCACCCGCCAATAGCCCGACCCAAGGCGGAGCTGACGCCACTAGCGCTCGGCCAAAGCAGACACTGGGTTCAACGCCCTTGAGCAGCGTCGCCCGTTCTCGGGGTACGATTGCGTGTCCGCGCTGGCTCCGCAGCCCCGCCTCGATCCTGATTGACGTCAGCGGCCCGCGACGGCGCCTCGGCCTGCATGGAAGCCTGCTAGGCTACGCTTGGCAGAAGCGGAAACACGGCGGACACCGACATGGCCAGCACCACAGCACCAGCCACGGCACCGCCCCCGGCAGCCGTCGAGTACCCGTTCTCGGACGGCAAGATGATAGCCGAACTGCCTAAGCACGGCGACGCAATCCTGTATGCGCTGGCGACGCTGCGAAATTGGTTCGCGCGAGATGATCGTGTTCAAGTGGGGGCGAGCATCTTCCTTTACTACCAAGAGGGCGACAACACCAAGCGGGTCACGCTGGACCTGTTCGTGGCACGGGGACTGGAGGCGATGCCAGAGTATTCCTACAAGCTCTGGGAGGCTGGTCGGCCGCCGACGCTTGTGTTGGAGGTGGCCTCGCTTTCGACCGAGGATCGCGATTGCCGGGACAAGCGGGCCTTGTACGCCTCGATCGGCGTGGAGGAGTACTGGCGGTTTCACCCTACCGGGTCGCTGAAAGGGGCCAAGCGGGAAGGGGCGCGCCTCGAGGGGGGAGCGTTGCGGGGATTGGGATACAAGCCGCTGAGGACGAGGCCGGACGGATCGATCCGCAGCGAAGTCCTAGGCTTGGACGTGCGGGTGGACGAGCGGCCGGGCAGTTCTCATCTGCTGCGGTTCCGGGATCCCAAGACAGGGCAGGACCTGCTGACGTTCGAAGAGTCGGAACGTGGGCGAGAAGCAGCGGAGCGCGGGCGAGAAGCGGCCGAGCGCGGGCGACAGGCTGCAGAGCGTGAGCGGCACAAGGCAGAACGCGGGCGGCAGGAGGCAGACCGGGCGCGGCGCGACGCAGAACGGGCGCATCGTGCGGAGACTTCGGCAAGGCAGGACGCCGAGGCGGAAGTCGCCCGGTTGCGCGCGCAGCTTGCCAGTCTCGAAAGCGGCCAAGCGGGCGGGACGGACGGCGAGTCCTGAGGGGGTCGTGCCATCGAATGGCGCTCAGCCGGTCGGCGGATCCAGCCGCCCGCGACGCCGCCGAATGACACGTCCGCTCCCCTTCCCTATTTCGCTCTACAGCTTCCCCTCGTCCACGGCTTGGAAGTAGCCCAGCTCGACCGGCAGGTACCGCGGCTTGAGGTAGCAGTACGTGGGCGGCAGCGGGTTGCGCCCGCGAGGCGGTCTCGGCGAAGTTCGGATCCCGAACCGGGCAATATGCGCTGTACCATGGAGCCGGACGCGGCTCGCCACTGACGAAGCCATCAATTCAACCCATGGAAAACACAATCGACCGACGCACATTCGTGGGCGTGGCCGCCGCCCTTGCCGCCGCCGAGGCGCGGGCCGCCGAGGCGCCTGTCCGCGTGGGAATCCTGGGCGCGGGCTCGCGCGGGACATCCCTGCTGCGGCCGCTGCTCGATCTTTCGGGAGTCGAAGTCCCGGCGATCTGCGATCCCGACGACAATGCGACGGCGAGAGCTCGCAAGCTCTGCCAGGACGCCGGGAAACCGCCGCCTGCGATCTACGCGCGTGGCCCCGAGGATTACCTTCGCCTCCTCGACAGCGAAGACCTGGACGGCGTGATTGTCGCGACGCCTTGGGAGTGGCACGCGCCCATGGCTGTCGCCGCCCTCGAAGCAGGAAAGGCTGCCGCCATCGAGGTCCCGGCCGCCATCACGATCGACGAATGCTGGCAGCTTGTTGAAACGGCCGAGCGGACGGGCGTCTCCGCCACCATGCTCGAGAACTGGGTGTACCGCCGCGAGCCCCTGGCGGTGCTGAACATCATGCGCGCCGGCCTGCTGGGAGAGATCATCTATTGCGAATCCGGGTACGGCCACGACGTGCGGGCTGTCATGTTCGACACGCGGTTCGCGGACAAGGGCGACCTGAAGTGGCGCGGGGAGCACTCGGTGACCCGCAACGGAAACCTGTACCCCACGCACCAGTTCGCCCCGGTCGCGATGTTGATGGACATCAACCGCGGCACGCGCATCGAGTCGGTGCTCGCGATGGGTGGTGTCTCTCGGGGAATGAACCAGTACGCCGCAGACCGCTGGGGGCCCGATCACCCGAACGCGAAACGCGCCTTCGTCAACTCCGATCGCACGACCGTCCTGTTGCAACTGGAGGACGGCCGCACGGCATTGAACTTCCACGACATCCAAAGCTGGCATCCGCGCGATGACGCACACAAGTACCAAGGCACCAAGGGCATGGTTCGCTGGCCATTCCCCGGGGAGGGCTCGGTCTGGCTGCAGGAGCGGCATTGGGACGGCAAGGCCCCGGATGCCCGTGGGTGGCACTCGCTGAACCCGTTCCTCGACGAGTTCGACCATCCCATATGGAAGATGTACAGCGAGCGGGCGCTCCAGTTCGGGCACGGCGGCGCCGACTGGATGGAGCTGCGCGGCTGGACCGAGAGCCTGCGCGAAGGCACCCCGCCTCCGGTGTCGATCGTTGACGCTGTGACTTGGAGCGCAATCGGGCCCCTGAGCGAGCAATCGATCGCTGGCAAGTCCAAGTCGCTGGAGATGCCGGATTTCACCAGGGGCAAGTGGAAGACGAATCCGAAGTTCGAGCTGCGCTGGCAGTGGGGATAAGGGGAGAAGATCATGCCTCGATCAGTTAGGCGCCGCTCGATTCTCGGCGCACTCGGAAGCCTGGGAATACTCGGGAGCGCATCGGCGGCCCAGCGGGCCTTCGCACAGGCCGGGTCGGCTGCCGGGCCGGGCAGCGGCCGAAACCCTCCGAACTTCCTGTTCATCCTTCTGGACAAGTGCCGCCGGGACGCGATCGGCGCATACGGCCGCTCGGATGTCCACACGCCGAACATCGATCGACTGGCGGCAGACGGCGTCCGGTTCGACAATTGCTACGCCCCGCAGCCATTGTGCGGACCCAATCGCGCCTCGATTCTCACGGGCAAGTACCCGCACGAGCACGGCATGCGGAAGAACACCTATCCCTACGTGCCGAACGGGTCGAACAACGTCTACCAGGAGCCCATTCCCGATCCATTCGGCGATCCGCGATTCGCCATGTGGGACAACTTTCCGCACTTCCTCAATAACGCCGGCTACCGCACGGCGCATATTGGCAAGTGGCACCTGGGAGAAAGGAACCCGGGGTTCTTCGATGTCTGGAAGAGCTTCAACTCGCAGATCCACCACTGGCTCGGCGAGCCCTTCAAGTCACCCTACAGGCCCACCATTCAGACCGACCATGCCATCGAGTTTATCGACGAGAACGCTGATCGGCCCTTTTTCCTGTACCAGTCCTACTACTCGCCGCACGAGCCGAACAACCCCCCGAAGAGGTTCCATGAACCTTACGAGGGCAAGAACGTCGAGCATGAGGAGTACTACGCTTCAGTCACGGCGCTCGATGAAGAGATCGGGCGAATGATCGATGCGCTGCGCCGCAACAACGTCCTCGACAACACGTTCATCATCCTCACCACCGAGCACGGCAGGACGTGGATCGATCGCCTTGGCACAGTGGCCGGCATGAGCATTTCATACGACGAAGCCGCCCGCCTGCCGCTGATCATGCACTACCCCAGGGTCCTGCCCGCCGGGCTCGTCTGGCAGTCCGGCGTCAGTTCCGTGGACCTCATGCCGACAATCATGCATGCAGCCGGCCTCTACGGCAGGCTCGACGAGGAATACGAGGACCGCAGCCTGATCCCCGATCTGCTCAGCGGACAAGACGAATGGAAACGGGAGATCGTCATCCAGAACATAGCGCAACGAGGCATCGACGGGATCCTGTTCGAAGAACGGGCCCTGCGCAGCGAGCGCTGGAAACTGATCCTGCGCGACTTTGCGCCGAGGCCTGACAAGCGTGTTGACGAGTTGTACGACATGGAGAACGATCCCGGCGAGACGAACAACCTTTTTTCAGAGCGGCAGGACGTCGTAATGGAACTCGCGGGGAGGCTCGCCAAGTGGGGCGACCAGCACGGAGATGCGCTGGCTGTGAAGCTAGGCCGGAGATACATGGGCTAAGCCTGGCAGCATCACTCGCCGGAGCTCCCCGCCGCCCCCGCCCGCCAAGATAGAGGCAAGGGCGTCACAAGGCACTAAACCCGGCGCGGCCGAGAGTCCGCCGGTGGAGCCGAGGGTCTATAATCGCCACAGTTGCCCGCTTGCTCCAGCCTGATTCGGGCGCATGCCCGAACCGGCGGAGACCATGCCACCGCGTGCCGCTTGCGAGCCGAGAGTGGTCCAAGCCGGGCTGCTAGGGGCGAAAGGACACGTTTATGGCAGCGACGGGATCGGTCTTGGTGCTAGCAGCGGCCACCGTGCTTCTCTCGCAGCCGCTGACAGCCCAGTTGGCGAGGGATCCCACGGGCATCGCCGCGGATCCCACCGCTGAACCCATTGCCTTGCTTCCGCCCGACCCGGAAATGACTGCGTACATTTCGGGATCCGTGCAGATGAGTAATGGTGGCGTGGTGCCCAAGGAGACAATCATAGAACTCGTCTGCGGCGGTTTTACTCGCGCTACCGACCAGGTCGGGCCCGAGGGTGCCTTCGACATCGAGCTGTCAGGCAGGGGCAGCGGGTCGGTCGACGCCACGCAGATTTCATCCCAAGCTTTGGGCGTGCCCCAGCCCAACCACCTCGGCGTTGTCAACATGTCCAACTGCGTCGTGCGCGCCGAGCTTCCGGGCCATCAGTCATCCGAGATCCAGCTCGGCATTCGATCGATATTCGACAGCCCCGACGTCGGCGAGGTCGTCCTCTCAAGGGCTGAAGGCATCTTGGGGCATACCATCAGCCCCTCAATTGCCCGCGCGCCGAAGAAGGCCTTGCAGTCGTACGAATGGGCACTGAAGCAAGTCGGCAAACCGCGCCCAAACCTGCGCAAGATAGCCGCGCGCCTGGAGTCAGCAGTGGAAGTGGACCCGAGCTTCGCGGCCGCCTGGAAACTTCTGGGCCAGGTCCGGGAGAGCCTTGGGATGCCCGAGGATGCATTGGACGCATACAGACAGGCAGTGGATGGCGACCCGTATCTCTATCCCGTCTACACGCGCATCGTGCCGTTGCTGGTCGGGTCTGGCGACCTAGCCGGCGCGATCGAAATGGGGGAAAAAGCACTGGAGATTAACGGCAATCTTAACGACGTTAGATTCTATGTTGCCGGCGCATACCTGCGCACCGGAAATAACGAGCAGTGCATCGAGAAGTCGTTGGAGCTGATCGAGAGAGGGGCGACGTCCACCTATCCGCAGGCCCACCAGTTCCTAGGATCCGCCTATGCGAACTACGGGGACTTTCGGTCGTCCGCAAACCACTTCCGGCAATTTCTCGAGCTCAACCCCGATGCAACCGCCGCGGATGCTATCAGGAACCAGCTCGACGAGTGGTCAAACCTGGGCGTGATCGGCCCCGCCGGCGAGGCGCGCTGATTCAATCCGCGGGCCATCCCAGGACGCTAGCGAAGAATTCTGGACCGCCGCTTTGCAAGCAGCGGCAGCGCCTGCCTGTCCTCCCGAGAACCTCCCGTATCGACAGCCGCCGACCCGCCCGACCTCTCGCAGATTTCTGTGGGCGCCAGTTCAGCCCGAGCGATCGAAACTCGGCACGGCAAGTTGCTCACCGTTCTTGAGCGACGACTGGTGCGCGACGATACCCGGCACCGTCATCGCCAGAGATTCGTATACGTCGATCACCGGCTCCCGGTCGTCGACGAGAGCGTTGACGAATTCCGCCGCAAGGAACGGGTGGCTGCCGTCGTGGCCGCTCCCGTGCCGCATCAAAGGCGGCAGCATGTCGCTCTTCCAGTAATCCGGAATCTCCAGTATCTCGGTGCGTTCGCGCCCGTCGAGGACCGTCGACCGCGACACCCAGGCATCGTCGTGAAGTCCTCTCACCTCCATGAGCAGGGACCCTTTCTCGCCGTACCAGCGGGCCCTTTCCCCGTGGCCTCCCACCATCCAGAAAACATTGCAGCGCGTCATGTGGCCGCGGTTGGTCTGCATCAGCGCGGACTGGCTCCAAAACGGATTGTCGTAGCGGTTGTTGTCCAGCCACTCATGCTTGCCTCCCCAGCCAAGGCACGAAACCCGCTCGATACGTTCTCGCGTCACGCCGACCAAGAAACCCAAGCAGTGGGTGGGGTAGTGCATCGGCGGCAGGCCCCAGCGCCAGGAGCGTGACCCATCGGGCTCGTAGTGGCGAGTGGTCTTGTTGGTGAGCAGCGCATCCAGGTCACCGCGGTCGTGGTAGTACTCGAGTTCGGAATAGAAGATCTCCCCGAAGCCGCCCTCGCCATGCAGGTTGCGTGCGTAGATGGCGGGCTGCCTGTAGTAGCTGGTTTCAGCCATCATGTACCGCAACCCGGTCCGTTCCTTCACATCCCGGAGCCCATCCGCCTCCTCGAGCGTCATCACCGCAGGCACGGCAGAGATCACGTGGAGCCCGCGCTCCATGCACATCGAGACGTGGCGGAAATGGTCTGGCGCTCCGCTGAAGACTGCGACAGCGTCCAGGGCTTCGGGGCGCTGGAGCATCTCTTCCAGGGAGTTGTATACGGTGTCACACCGATAGGTCGTCTGAAGCTTGTCGCGCCGGTCGGCCCTCAAGTCGGTGACGGCTGCCACCGTGCAGTTTGGATGCTCGTGCCAGGAGAAGTATGTGCCGAAGCCCCCTCCGACCACTCCGATACGAATCTTGCGAGACGACTCGGTTTGCGCGGGCAGTCCAGCGGGCAGGGCCGCCGCGGCAGCGAGAGCAGCACTGTCAAGCAGGCGATGGCCCAAGAATTCCCGTCGTGATTCCACGGTCTAACCTCCGATCATTGGATCGCCGCGCTGGCAGGTCCAGCAATAGGGTAACCCCCGACCGACTCACCCGCGAGTTGGAGGCGGTGCGCGGACTCGCTGCGGCGGTCGCCGGAGCCTCGGGTCAGAGACGTCCCTCCCGGCGGCCCCGCGTCAGCCCGTTCGGCCGTCAAGCCAGGCAATCGAGAAGCTCGCAAGCTGGATGGCTTCGTACGGCCCCTCGCTCCCGGCTTCATAGAGCAAGCCCACCGAACCATCGTGCAGTCGGGCCAGGCTCGAATACGCTGTGGGACCCTCATGGATCAACCGCTCCGTGGGCCAAGTGCGGCCGTCGTCCAGGCTCGAGCGCACGGTCATGCGAATCCGCCGGCCGCGTTCCCGCGAGATCGCGGGAGCGGGATTCGAAAACAGGAGTCTGCCCGGGCCGCCATCGCCCGGCCAGGCATACCGAATCAGGCTGGCCTGGACCTGGGGATCGCCCAGATGCGCATCCGGCTGCGGAGGAGTCCAGGTCTCGCCGCCGTCAGAACTGAACGCGATCGCGCGGTAGCCCGTGCGCTCTTCGTTCGTGAAGGACTGGTTGCGGCTGTTCATCATCAACCGCCCGTCAGACAGCTCCACGACCTGGCTCTCGTTACAGGCCGGAGCGATGACGGAACTCATCCTCCAGTTCTCGCCGCCGTCATCGGAAAGGATGGCGTGCGCGGCGTACCCATCCGTCTTCGAGGTGTGGTTGGCCGGTACCACGATTCTTCCCGCGTGCTCGCCGTTCCGGATCTGGATGGCCACACCCGGGCCGGTGGCATACCACCACCAATCGGACCGCTTAGCCTGGCCCGTGATTTCGCGTGCCGACGACCAGCTCGCTCCCTCGTCATCGGAGTAGGCCAAGTACACTCGGCGCGTGCCGCTGCCGGTCCCGCTGTGCAGTTCGCGCCCGTGGTCCTCTCCGGGGTTCCAGGTCATGGGCAGCAGGATCCGACCGGTTCGACTGTCGACTACCGGGCAGGGATTCCCGCACGTGTTGGATCCGTCCCTCCAGACAACCTGGAGGTCGGACCAAGTCGCGCCGGAGTCGGTCGAGCGCTTCAAGACAAGATCGATAGCGCCGCTGTCGCCCCGGCCGCCACGGCGGCCCTCGGCGAACGCCAGCAGCACCCCGCCGCCGGTCAGTAGCAGCGCCGGTATACGAAACGTGTGGTAGCCGTGGTCGCCCGCCGCGAATACGGGACTTTGATGGAAGTGCCCTTCTTGGGCGCCAACAAATCCCGGCAGCAACCCGATTGCGAATGTTCGACGAGTCAAGGTCATGACCGGCGACATGCTACCAATTTTCGGCTCAGCGACACCGTCATGCCCGTACCGGTCAGGTGACCCACTTGCTGCCACGGGCCTTGCGATCCCGAGGGAGACCGCATCCACACGCTGAGGCCGCTGATCCAGCCTGCAGTGCGGCCTGGAAGGCGGCTCGGCTCTCGCTTCATGTCTGCTATCAGCGTGATGCGCCTGCCTAATGAAGGCTCCCGCCGCATCGCGATCCACCGAATTACGTTAGTCAGGGATAGGTCGCATTCCGGCCAAGCGATATGTCATTTCGGCCAAGTCGGCATGAATCGCAACCGACAGGGTCTCCAGGCTCGCTCCGCCCGCATGCGCTCTCGGCGCCGGAACGCCATGGTAATCCAAGTTTCCGAGACCACTATAATGTACATGCTGATGAACATTACGGGAGGCAAGATGGCTCAAGAGCATTCCATAGCGCAGGCGCGCCGCAACCTACCCAGACTGATCCGTGAGGCGGAACTCGGCAAGACTGTACGGCTCACCCGGCGGGGCCAACCTGTGGCAGTTCTCGTCGGGCATCGATCCTTCGAGCGAATGGTCACTGGTCAGCGCAGTTTCGTCGAAGCCTATGAAGAGTTCAAGAAAACGGTCGATCTCTCGGACCTTGACCTCGACCCGGCGGAGTTGCTGGAAGGGACACGCGACGAAAGCCCCGGTCGCGATTTCCGGCTGTAAGCTGTGCGATACCTGCTCGACAGCAATACTGTCTCGGAACCGTTGCGTCCAAAGCCATCGGCCAGGATCATTCAGGGGCTACATGAGCATGATGGCGAGGCGGCAATCCCGGCACCGGTTTGGCATGAACTACGTTTCGGTTGCGCCCGTCTCCCGCCATCGCGACGCCGGTCCAATATCGAACGATACATCCAAGATGTGGTCCTCACTAGCTTCCCTGTGCTCGATTACAACCGTGAGGCAGCCGACTGGCACGCCCTCGAACGGGCTCGGCTCGGAGCTATCGGCAAGACACCGCCATTTGTTGACGGCCAGATTGCGGCGATCGCATTCGTCAATGACTTGATCCTCGTCACCTCGAATGTCCGTGACTTCGAGGGGTTTCGAGGATTGCAAGTGCAAAGCTGGGCATGAACGCAACAACAGAGAGGTTCGGCCCCACAATCGGAAAGCGAACGCGTCGTGGACTGGCGCACTATGAGACGAGTGGCATGCCTTCCTTGGAGAAACGCACAGTCGGCAGCGAATGACGTCCGTCAGCTCTTTGGAAACGATAGCCGCGAGGCTCTCCCGGCCCGCCCCGTGAGCCTGAACGACGGCAGGCGATCCCGCGCGCGACTAGCCTTGCGCTGATTGCAAAGAGGCTCAGCAAGGGCTTGCACTCGGGGCAATCCCCAACACCCGATTCGGCACTCGTGCCGATCAAGGACCTGCAGAAATCCCCTCGCCGCTCATCCCGGCCGACGGCAGCAGCGGAAACGGGGAATCGTCGACTCCTGGAGGGTCGTGCCCCTATGCCAAGAGTCTCTCCACGACCTGCCCGCTGACGTCGGTCAATCGGAAGTCGCGCCCCATGTGCCGATAGGTGAGTCGCTCGTGATCAAACCCCATCAGATGCAGGACCGTTGCCTGCAGGTCATGGACGTGCACGGGATCCTCGACAACGTTGAGGCATAGGTCGTCTGTCTTGCCCACAACCTGGCCGCCCCTCAGGCCGCCGCCGGCCATCCACATGCTGTAGGCGTTCGGGTGGTGATCGCGACCGGCACTATCGGCATCGTCAGGCCGGCGAAGCTCCACCATGGGAGTCCTGCCGAACTCCCCGCCCCAGATCACAAGCGTCTCGTCCAGAAGGCCGCGCTGCTTGAGGTCTCGGATGAGGTAGGCGTTCGACTGATCGACCTTCTGGCACCGCTTCGGCAAGTTCTCGTTCAACCCGCTGTGGTCATCCCAACTCGCGTCCATCATCAGGACGAAACGGACTCCCCGCTCGACCATCCGCCGGGCCAGCAGGCAGTTGGTCGCGTACTGCTTCTGGCCTTCGTCGTCGCTGTTGACGCCGTAGCCGTCGAGAACGTGCCCCGGCTCGTCGGAGAAGTCCAGCAGTTCCGGGGCTGACATCTGCATGCGGTACGCAAGCTCGTAAGACGAGATGCGGGAGGCGATCTCCAGATCGCCGGTCGCCTCGAACCGCATTTCATTCAGCCTGCGAACGGAGCGCAGTGTTTCCTCCTGCAGCGCGTCGCTGACGCCGTCCGGATTCGATAGGTACAGGATTGGCTCCCCGCTGTTCCGAAACACGGTGCCCTGGTAGTGGGACGGCAGGAAACCGCTCGAGAAATTGCTCGAGCCGCCGCTGGTGCCGCGCCCGGAGGTCAGCACGACGAATCCCGGCAGGTCCTGCGACTCGCTGCCGAGCCCATAGACCGACCAAGCGCCCATCGTCGGCCTGCCGAACTGCGTATGGCCGGTGAAGAGCAGCAATTGCCCCGGATGATGGTTGAAAGCGTCCGTGTGCATCGAACGCACCAAGCTGATGTCGTCCGCGACAGTCCCGAGCTGCGGCATCAATTCGGACAGTTCCATGCCGCTCTGGCCATGCCGGTGGAAGGCGAACTTGCTCGCCATGACCTTGGCAGAGGGCTTGATGAAGGCAAGCTTCATGTCCTTGGTCATCGACTCCGGCAGGGCCTGGCCATGATGCTTCTCGAGCGCGGGTTTCGGATCGAAGAGTTCGTACTGGCTCGGGCCGCCTTCCATGAACATGAAGATGACGTGCTTCGCCTTGGCCTCGAAGTGCGGCTGCTTGGGGGCCAGTGGATTGACATCGGGCAAGTCGGCCGCCGTGAGGCCGTCGCTCGCGAGCAGGTCGCCGAGCGCGGCCATGCCGATCCCCGAAGCGACGTTCTTGAGGAAGTCCCGCCGTAGCTGGATCGCCCGGAATTGCTGCAGGGTCATCGCATTACTCCCGCGTGATGAATTCGTCCGTGTTCATCAGGATCCGCCCGATGCCGATCCACGCCGCGATCTCGGTGGTCTCGTGACCCCTTAGATCGATCCGCGCCAGTTTCTTCGCCGCATCCGGTGCTTGCGCCAGAATCCGCTCCTGGCGGCGGAAGGACTCGGCGAGTTGCGCGGGCTCGTCATCGCGCGGCGGCCGGCCCAGCGTCATCTCGAACATCCGGTCTAGGCGGCCCCTCCAGTCGGGCGGGGACTCGCTCAGCACCCGGATTGCCAGCGCGCGCGCCGACTCGACGAACACCTCGTCGTTCAACAGGTTCAGGGCCTGCAGGGGCGTGTTCGAGCGCCGCCGCCTGCTCGCCGTGCGATTCGAGTCCGGAGCATCGAAATTCATCAACTGGGGATACGGGGCCGTTCTCTGAAAGAACGTGTACAAGCCTCGCCGGTAGCGGTCCGGCCCCTCACTGTCCGCCCAGCGGTCGGTGTCCCAGCCGTAGGTCAGGTCCACAACGCCTGCCGGCTGCGGCGGGTAGACGCTGGGGCCGCCGATCTTGGGGTACAGCAGGCCGCTGACCCGCAAGGCCGAATCCCGCAGGATCTCGGCGGACAGCCGGATCCGGTTTTGGCGGGCCAGCCAAGCATTGTCGGGGTCCCTTTCGGCGACATCCGCTCGGGCATGCGAAGACTGCCGGTAGGTGGCGGACATGACGATCGACTTGTGCATCCGCCTCATGTTCCAACCGTTCGACCGGAACTCCGCGGCCAGCCAGTCGAGCAGCGCCGGGTGCGAGGGCGTCTCGCCCTGGAGCCCGAAGTCCTCGGATGTCCGAACCAGTCCGCGCCCGAAGAATTCCTGCCACATCCGGTTGACGGCCACGCGCGCCGTGAGCGGGTTGTCCTCCGACAGGATCCAATCGGCCAGGTCGAGACGTGTCGCCGGTCCGACCGCGGCAGAACCGGGCAAGAAGGAAGGCGGCCGCGGCACGACCTCAACACCCTTGCGATCCCACTGCCCCCGAACCCGAAGGAAGGTCTTGGCGGGGCTCTCCCGCTCGCGGATGATGCGGGCCTCGCTCGGTTGAGGATATGTGGACTTGAGCTCCTTGAGCTTCTTTCGCAGCTGCTTGAACCCCAGCTCCTCGATGCGCTCCTTGGAGACAACCGTGTTGTACCAGTCGATGAAGTAGTCGGTCAGCACCTCGCGTTCCCGGAACGTGCGCTCTGCCGGGTCCTTGCGCAGGATTTCCCCGCCGTTATCGGTCATCTGGAACAGGACGTCGTAGCAGAGGTCCCAGTCCGTGCGTTCGCCCGGGTTCGCGCCGGCGATCTTCATCTGGCGTTCCCACTCGGGCTGCAATTCCGGAACGTGATGCTCGTCGAGCAGTGCCTGGCGCTTCCGGAGGTACTCGCCTCGCTTGCTCAGGTACGGCCCCATCTCGCCCGGCAGCGGTGCGTCGATCTGCGCGTCCTCCACGTTGTCGAAGTACGCGTAGAACGAATAGAAGTCCTCCTGCGTGATCGGGTCGTACTTGTGGTCATGGCACTGCGCGCACTCCACGGTCAGCCCTAGCCAAGTCGTCGCCACCGTGTTGACGCGATCCAGCGTTTCCTCGAACTTGGACTGGTCATAGATTGTTCCGCCCTCGCGGTTCCGCAAGGTGTTGCGGTGGAAGCCAGTCGCGGCGAGCTGGTCAGGCGTCGGGCTCTCCAGCAGGTCGGCGGCAAGCTGGAGCCTCGTGAACTCGTCGAAGGGCACGTTCCGGTTCAAGGCTTCGATGACCCACTCGCGCCAGCGCCATGCATATGGCCGGGCGAGGTCCTTCTCGTAGCCGTCAGAATCGGCGTAGCGAGCCAGGTCCAGCCAGTGACGGGCCCACTTCTCTCCGTAGTGCTTCGAATCCAAAAGCGTGTCGACCAGGCGCTCGTACGCTCCCTGGCTGGAATCGTCGAGAAACACCTCGGCCTGCTCCCGCGTTGGCGGCAAGCCGACCAGGTCCAGGCTCAGGCGGCGCAGGAGGGTCAGCTTGCCCGCCGCAGGCGAAGGATCGATATTCTCCGATTCAAGCTTCGCGAGCACGAACCGGTCGATCGGGTTGCGCACCCACTCGCCACCGCGCACCTGCGGAGGCTCCGGACGTCTGATTGGCTTGAAGCTCCAGTGCTCATTCGCCGATGCGCTTGAGGCGGAGGCATCGTCGTCGGAGTCCTCGGGCCAAGATGCACCCTGGTCGATCCAGGCGCGTAGGATCCCTACCTCCTCGCGAGTGAGGCGAGGATCCACGGGAGGCATCCGAAAGCCCTCCTCCGGACTGGCGATGCGAAGTACCAGAGCGCTGCCGGCGCTGTGGCGCGGCAGCAGGGCCGGTCCGCTGTGCCCGCCCTTGAGAGCCGCATCGCGCCGGTCGAAACGAAGCCCGTTCATCTGAACGGACGGACCGTGGCACGCGTAGCAACGGGTATGCAGGATCGGCTGGACGTCGGCGGCGAAGTCGACCAAACGGTTCACTGCGGGCGGCAGCTCCCCAGCAGCAGCCGCGGCCGCGGGCACGGCAGCGGCTCCTGTCGCAAGCACAGCCCAAAAGGCCGCGATCCGGAATGAGGAGTGCATGTCGGTACGTCTACCTGTCGCATCCATTCTAGGACTCACTCCGCGGTCCTGCCTCAACGCCGGCATCGCCCGGCCAGGCTCATCGCAGGGATCGCCGGCGTTGCAGCCGGATTCTCGTAAGATCTTGTGCAGGCGTCGGACCCGGGCTCGGCATGCGTCTCGCACTCCTCGTCATCCTCTGCGCCGTCACATCCGCGGCAGCCCCCAACATCCTCTTCGTCCTGATCGACGACCTTGGATACGGGGATCTTCGAGCCTACGGAAACCCGTACGTCGACACTCCCAATATTGACTCCCTCATCCGGGGCGGAGTGCTCCTCACTCATCACTACGCCCCGTCGCCGCTCTGCGCCCCTGCACGGGCCGGTTTCCTGACCGGCCGCTACAACCATCGCACCGGTGCGGTGGATGTCTCCAGCAACCGGGGCATTGACCGAATCGCTTCGTCCGAGAAGACCTTCGGGGATTACTTCCGGCACGCCGGCTACTCGACCGCGCTGATCGGAAAGTGGCACAACGGCCTCTACAACGCCGACGTGCTGCCGCACAGGCGCGGCTTCGATCTCTTCTTCGGCTTCCCCAACGGCGCCCAGGACTACTGGCGCTGGAACCTGATGCGAAACGGAGTGTACGACACGTCAGACGATCGCTACCTTCCCGACGTCTTCACTGACGAGACGATTCGGCTTATCCGCGAGCGGGACGGGCGCCCCTTCGCGATCTTCCTCGCCCACAACGCCATACACGACCCGTTTCAAGCCCCTCGGGAACTGATCGCGAAGTACGAGGATCGCGTGGGGTCCCGCTTCGGGCGGACAGTCGCCACCATTTACGCCATGATCGAGGCGCTGGATGCTGGCCTGGGTCGGATCTTTTCCGCACTGAAACGGGAGGGCGTCTGGGATGAGACGATCATCGTGGTCACCAGCGATAACGGCGCCATCCTGAACAAACGGAGCGACCTAGACGCCTCGACTTACCGGTTTCACGCGGGACTGTCGGGCAACAAGGGCGAGGTCCTGGAGCAAGGCATTCGCGTGCCGGCGGCGGCCAGCTGGCCCGGCACTCTTCCGGCGGGACTGGTCGTGGACACTCCGGTCCACGGCTGCGACTGGCTGCCGACTCTCTTCCACGCGACTGCCGCGGACCCGCCGCCAGGAGCAAAGCCGCTCGACGGCCGGAACGTGATGCCCCTGCTGCGGGGCGAGGAGATGCCGGAGCTCTCGGATCGGATCCTTCCGTTTCAGAAAAACCGCTACACGCCGGTCCGGCACAGCGACGCGGCGATTCGCAAGGGACGCTGGAAGCTCTACTGGCCCGGCTTGAAGCCGACGATGGCGAAGGACGGCCCCCGCGACAATCCCTCCTACCGTCGAGGCATCACTCACAAGCACTGGGAGATGCCTCTGGACCCCGACATACCCGACTTCCCCGACGCGCGTGCCGAGCCGCCGAGGCTGTTTGATCTCATTCAGGATCCCGGCGAGACGACGGATTTGTCGACAATCCATCCGGAGGTGGTCCGCGACCTCAAACAGCGATACGACGCTTGGTTCGACGATGTGATCAGCGACTGGAGGCAAGCGAGACGGCTGATCCGGGAGGCTGATCGCAGGTACTGGCGGGATCGGGAACCGCCGGACCCTCGCGTGCTGTTCAGGGGCTTCTGGCCGTGGGATCAGGTAGATGCGTCGCCAGCCGAGGATGATCCGCTGGAAGTCTTCCCCGGATACTGGAGCTACCAATGATGACACGGGCGGCTTTGACCCGGCGCAACGTCTTGGGCGCGCTTGCCCATTGCATCGCGCTGCCTCGCATCCAGTGGGCTGCCGCCGGTCCGGTTCCCGACGCGCGACATATCGATAACGGGCACCAGATCTACTCGGTCACCTATGCGGACCAGCCCTACATCGTGGTATTGGATGACGGCACATGGCTGTGCTGCGCCACGGTGGGGTCAGGCCGTGAGGGCCAGCAGGGCCAGCATGTGGTGACGTTCCTCAGTCGGGACCGCGGCCGCACTTGGAGCGAGCCCGTTGCGGTGGAGCCTCCGGACGGCCCGGAAGCATCCTACGCCGTGATGTTGAAGGTTCCTAGCGGCCGGGTTTACATTTTCTACAACCACAACACCGACAACATCCGGCAGGTCAAGGCGGACAGGCCCGCCTATCCGGACGGATGGTGCCGACGGGTCGACAGTCTCGGGTACTTCGTGTTCAAGTACAGCGACGACGGAGGACGATCGTGGTCTCGCGATCGCCATACGATTGCCGTTCGCGAGTTCGATATCGATCGAGACAACGCCTACCAGGGCCGCATCCGCTTCTTCTGGAACGTTGGCAAGGCATTCGCTCACGCCGGCTCCGGATACGTGCCGCTGACAAAGGTGGGAGGTTTCGGAGAGGGCTTCTTCACTTCCAACGAGGGCGTGCTGCTGCGTAGCGACAACATCCTTGCCGAGACGGATCCCGAGCGGATCCGTTGGGAGACTCTCCCGGAGGGTGACATCGGTCTGAGGACGCCCCCCGGCGGGGGTCCGGTTGCCGGCGAGCAGAGCTATACGGTGCTCAGCGACGGGTCCCTGTACTGCGTCTACCGCTCGATCGACGGACATCCCGTGTACACATACAGCCGCGACGGCGGCAGGTCCTGGGACCCGCCGAATTACAAGCGATTCGCCGACGGACGGCTGATGAAGCATCCGCGTGCCGCCAACTTCGCGTGGCGGGCCTCGAACGGCAAGTACCTGTACTGGTTTCACAACCACGGAGGCCGCTTCATCAGAGAGCATCCGGACCGTCCGACGATGGCATACAGGGACCGAAACCCCGCATGGCTGTGCGGGGGAGTGGAGCGCGATTCGCCGGACGGGAAGGTGATCGCATGGACGCAACCCGAGATAGCCCTCTATCATGACGATCCGTACACGAGGATGAGCTATCCGGACTTCGTCGAGGTCAGCGGCAAATACTACATTTCTGAAACCGAGAAGGCCATCGCGCGAATCCATGAGATCGAGCCGGCCCTACTGGCCGGACTTTGGAATCAGTTCGATTCCACTGGCCGAGCCACAAGCGGAACGATCCTTGAACTCCCCTCCCCGGGCGAAGGGATGCCGACGGACACCGCCATGCCTCGTCTACCGGCGTTGCGGGTGAGAGACGGACACCGATCGCGACCTTCCCGGGCGGGATTCACCGTAGAGGTCTGGTTCCGGCTCCGGCGGGTGCGAGCCGACCAGACCCTGCTCAGCACCCGGCGCGACGACGGCCGAGGCTGGGCGCTGGCAGTCACTGACCGGGGCACCATCGAGCTCAGCCTGGACGATGCGCGTTCCGAAAACAGGTGGGATTGCGACCCCGGCATGATCCAGCCCGGAGTGCTCCACCACCTGTGCGCGATCGTAGACGGAGGGCCGCATATCCTCAGCTTCGTGGTGGACGGCCAGCTTGCCGACGGCGGCCAGCACCGGCAGTTTGGATGGGGGCGGTTGAGCCCCGACTTCTACGACGCGAACGGCACGCCGAGGTTGCGCATTGCCCCGAACTTGAGCGGCAGCATCAAGAAGCTGGCCATATACGATCGTGCGCTGCGAACGTCGGAGGCAGTCGGGAACTTCCGGGCAGGGATCTAGCGAGGCCCGCCTCAGACCGACAAGGGGAGACATGGAATCATCGGAAACCGATCTGGATCATCGAGGCCCGAAACACGAGACTTGTGGGTTGCGGGTCTAGGCGGGCCGTTGCAGGTACCAGCCCAGGCATCATGAGACAGCGACATGGCTCCTCACGATAAGGGGGCAATCTTGCGAGACGGTGCCTCGACTCTAGGGGTCGCGTTCCGGCGGAGGAGCATGGGCCGTCAGAGACCGGAGTCGCTCCTCCAGAAGCCGCGCCCTCTCCTCTGCCTCGATCGCTCGCTGCCGTAATTCCTGCTTGTCCCGCTCGGCTGCTCTGGCTCGCTGCTCTGCTGCGCTGACTTGCTGCTGTAGTTCCTGCTTGTCGCGCTCGGCTGCTTCCAGGCTGCCATCGAATTCTTCCCCC
>JAJEHF010000158.1 GCA_022823865.1 Bryobacterales bacterium | reverse complement strand
TTGCCGATGACATGCTACTAGGCCGGCCGGCTCTGGTGCCCGGTCACCCCGCTTGCGCCGCCAGGGCCTTCCCACATGCGCATACGCACGCTCCCCGGTGCCAATCCACCCGAGCCAGAGCCCCCATCCTGAGAATTGCTGTTGGAAGAGACTCACGGTTGACAAGGTGCGGCGGTGTGCTTACAATTTCCTCGCGTGCGGAGCGGGGGTCGCTCGAGCGGTGCCGAGCTCGATGCGGGTTTCCCAGCGTGGAATCGGTGCTTGACGCCGCCGCCGAGCTCGCAGACAGGAGGACTCCATGACTCGACAACTTGGTGCGCTGCTGTGCTTGGCGGCGTGTTTGCTCGTCCCGAGCGGAATCCTTGCCCAGACTTCGGAAGGATCCATCTCCGGACTGGTCACGGACTCGACAGGAGCAGTGATTCCGGGCGTTGCCCTGGAAGTGACCGACATCGAACGCAACGTATCGTTCGAGACATCCACGAATGAGGCCGGGTTCTACCTGGTGGCTCCGCTGCCACCCGGCGACTACCGCATCACCGCGCAGAGCGACGGATTCCGGCGCTACATCCTGGAACCGTTCCCGATCGCGACACAACAAAAGGCCGGCCTGGACATCGAGATGGAACTCGGCCAGGTCACGGAATCGATCACGGTCGAAGGCACGGCGCAGCTGATCGAGGCCACGAACTCGACCCTAAGCGGGGTCGTCGAGAACCGCCAGATCATGGACCTGCCACTGAACGGGCGCAACGTGTACTCGCTGGCCGTGCTGACGCCCGGAGTGTTCACGCGCGACCCGGCTCGCGGGAAGTTCCGCGAGGGCTTTCACTCGATCGGCATCTTCCAAGTGAACGGGGGCCGGGACTCCAGCAACATGATCATGATGGACGGCGTTCCGGTCACGATGAACTCGAACACTAACAACATGAACGCGAACAGCGCCCTGCCGACCATCGAGGGGATCGAGGAGTTTCGCATCCAGACCAATTCCTATTCGGCGGAATACGGCCGCAGCGGCGGCGGCGTGCTCACCATGACCACCAAGTCGGGGACCAACGAGCTGCACGGCACAGCCTTCAACTTCCTTCGCAACAACAAAATGGACGCGAACAACTTCTTCGCCAACCGGGCGGGCAACGAGCTGGGCACATTCCAGCGCAACGAGTTTGGCTTCAGCATAGGCGGCCCGATCATCAAGAACCGGACATTCTTCTTCGAAGCCTACGAGGGCCGCCGCCAGCGGACCCAAGCCGTCCGGCTGCTGACCCTCCCCACGGCTCTGCAGAAGGCCGGCGACTTCTCGGAGACCCTGAACACGAGCGGCGAAGTGCGGACAATCTATGATCCGTTCTCGACTTCCCCGGACCCGGCGAGATCAGGCGAGTTCCTGCGAACGCCGTTCCCGGACAACAGGATTCCCAACGCGATGATGGATCCGGTCGCGCTCGCCACGGCGAGCTATTACGGGGCGGAGCCGAACGTGCCCGGGCAACCGTTCACGGGCCGCAACAACTTCCAGTTCGCGGGCGGACGGCCGAACAACTCGAACCGGAACGTGTTCAAGGTGGACCACCTTGTCGGGCAGAACCAGCGGATCTTCGTGCGCCACACCGTGCTGGACGTGGTGAGTTCGGCACCCGAGTTATGGGAAGGCCCCGGCTGCCCTGACGGCGGCTGCTTTACCAACAACGAGGCCCTCAACAATGCGGCGCTGTCTTACAACAACACGCTGACGCCCACATCCCTGCTCAGCCTGCGGTACGGCTTCGCGCGCTCGATCTTGGATCGCGGCTCGTGGTTCCAGGACTTCTCGCCGTCGGAGCTCGGACTCCCGAAGCACCTCGAAAACGGAGCGGACCTGCTGGTGTTCCCGGAATTCAACATCGCGGAGATGACTGCTCCGGGTCTCAGGCACCACTGGAATTTCCGGTCCGCCAATATGTCCCACACGCTCAATGCCACCTACTCGAAGGTGATCGGCAGCCACAGCCTCAAGGCCGGCGGCGAATGGCGGGTCAACCTGATCAATCACATGCAGGCGTCCTGGCAGATGTTCTACCAGTTCACCGCAGGCATGACACAGGGGCCCGACCCTAGGGTGGTCTCAAGGGATGCAGGCTTCGGCTACGCCTCCTTCCTGCTCGGAACGGGCGCCAGCGGCAGGATCAACAATCGGATCCGGCCGGCCTTCTCCAGCAAGTCCTTCGGCGGCTACGTCCAGGACGACTGGAAGGTCTCGCGCAAGCTCACCCTCAACATCGGCGTGCGCTGGGATGCGGAGACGGGCCTGACAGAGCGCTATGACCGATTCTCGATCTTCGACCCCGACGTCCGCAGCCCCCTTGCCGACGCCTCGGGACTCGACCTGCGCGGCGGCTGGCGCTTTCCGGGAGTAGACCTGGAGACCGGGCGGAATCTCAGGAATCCCGAGTGGAACAATTTCGCGCCGCGCTTGGGCCTCGCGTACCAAGCTTTCTCCGGCACCGTGGTCCGAATCGGCTACGGCATGTTCTTCGCGATGGCTCCGTGGGGCGCCAACTACTACCCCACGTCTCCGTTCGCAACGACCACCCCCTGGCTGGCCTCGCTCGATGGCGTGACTCCCAACAACCTGCTCAGGGACCCGATGCCCGATGGGGTCATCCTGCCCCCGGGCGCAAGCGGCGGCATGCTGGCGGGTAACGGCTTGAATGCGAACGGCCCAATCCCGTCGCTCATGCGGACACCGTACAACCAGCAGTGGAACTTCACGATCGCGCAGCAATTCAGCCCGCGAACCGCGTTGGAAGTGGCCTACGCCGGCAACAAGGGAACCCATATTCCGTTCCGCCATGGATGGCAGAGGGATCAGCTCGACCCGGTCCACATCAACCCTGATTCCGGAATCCTGGACTTGGTCGACAATCCGTTGCACGGACTGGTGCCGGCTGGAGTGATGTCGCGCCCGAGAGTTCAGCGCGGCCAGCTGATGACGCCATACCCGCAATACCCGGGGGCAGTCGCCTCCGCGCCGGGATGGGGCAACACCAGCTATCACTCCATGCAGGCCAAGTTCACCCAGCGGTTCGAGGGAGGGGGGAACGCAGTCGTCGCCTACACCTTCTCGAAGCTGATCTCCGATGGCAGTGACAACGCCTGGACCTCGGCCCTGTGGCGCAACTACTACTGCCGGCGCTGCGACAGGTCGATCTCCCCGTACGACCAGCGCCACCGTCTCATCACGAGCTCGACCTACGAGCTTCCGTTCGGCAAAGGAAAGCGGATCGGCAGGAACTGGTCGGGCGCCAAGAACATGATCCTGGGCCAATGGCAGGTCAACGGGATCCTGACCCTGAACAGCGGGCTGCCGCTCCGCTTCAGCGTGCCGGGCAACACCAGCTTCTCCTTTGGCGGCCGACAGTTCCCCGATACGACGGGGCGCGATGCCAGAATCGAACATAACAACTTCGATCCGACGGAACAGACCTGGTTCGACACGGACCAGTTCTCGATTCCCCAGCGCTTCACGTTCGGCAACCTGGGCCGGGTGCACCCCAACCTCCGGGCTGACTTCGTCGAGTCGCTCGACTTTTCGATCTTTAAGGACTTCAGGTTCCGGGAGCGGGTGACCGCACAGTTCCGGGCCGAGTGGTTCAATGCCTTCAACCACCCGATCTTCAACAATCCGGGCACGCAGGTCGGGAGAGGCGGCTTCGGCAGGATTGCGGGGCAGGCGAACCTGCCGCGGCAGACGCAGCTGGCACTGAAGATCATCTTCTGATGCCGGCGGGACCCGGAGCCGGGCACTCCCACCTAGTGCCCGGCTCCGGCAACACCCAGCCGAAACTTCACGAGCAGGGCTTTCCGGAGCAGTCGCGATGCAATGCGAGGCCGCGACCTTGCCGCCGGGGCGGTCGCGGACGATGCGCTCCTGCCGCCCGCGCTGCGGGGCTCCCGAGTGCCCCGATGTCGCCGGAGACTGCCGACCGGGTTGCGGGCGGGGCCTGCCCATGCCCCACATCCCGCACGCAAAAACTCTGCGGTCGTTGTGGCATGCCTGAAACATGCTCAACCAGCATCCTGATCACCGAGCAGTTCCAGCCACAGTTAGGAGCCGATCGGGCAACGGCGGGGTGCGCACGGCAACGTAGAGCAGGCCGGGCGCTAGGTCGGCCAACTAGTAGCGCCGATTGAAACGGCACGCGTTAGTCCGAGATCGGAATAACGAAGAGGATTTCTTGTCACATCCATAAGACGAAGCTTGGCTGGGGCGCCTTTCCAGCGATCAGGTATTGATCGAGCCGCCGTCCACGGCGATCGTCTGTCCTGTCACGAAGTCGCTGCCCGACGACGCGAGAAAGATCAGTGCTCCGATCAGGTCGCTCGGATGCCCGTGGCGTCGGATCGCGCGGCTGGCGAGCACCGATTCGCTGGCGCCCTCAAGATGGGCATCGTTTTTCAAGATGCTGTCGCTCAGTATCAAGCCGGGCGCCAGCGTGTTCACGCAGATGCCGTGCTCGCCCAGCTCGCGCGAGAGCGCCCGAGTCAGTGCGACGACCGCTCCCTTGGAGGTAATGTAGTGCGCCATCCCCGTGGGCTGGCCCTTGTATGCCGTGCCGGACGAGATGTTGATGATCTTGCCCCCTCCGCGGGCGACCATTTGAGGGGCCAAGTGCTTGGCGGCCAGAAAGCTGCCACGCACGTTGACCGCCATCACCCGATCCCACAGGTCAGCCTCGATGTCAAGGCATCGGACCGGGGGCAGTGTCGAATACAGGGCTGCGTTGTTGACCAGAATATCGGCTCCGCCATGTCGGTCTAGGATCCGCCGTGCGAGGCCTTTGACTTGGGTCTCGTCGCTGACGTCGGTGGGCATCTCCTCGGCTTGCCCTCCCGCTGTGCGGATTTCAGACACGACGGCTTCGCCGCTGGCGATGTCGGCGATGACACACGTCGAGCCTTCGGATGCCATGGCTCGCGCGAAGGTTGCGCCCAAGCCCCGAGCCCCGCCCGTAATCACGGAGACCTTGCCTGCTAGCCTCTTCATCCTGAATGACCGCGACGGCTCCGACCATCATCGAGCGCCAACCTTCGATTCTAGCGAGGCAAGCCTCAGGCCAACAAGGGAAGACATGAAATCATCGGAATCCGACGTTGATCGTCAACGCCATGATCACGAGATTTGTGGGTTGCGGGTCCAGGTGGGAGGGTAAGGGTACGAGCCGAGGCACATTGAGGAACGGAGCCTCGTCCCTCGATAGGTGGACGATTTTGCAGGACGGTCCCTCGACTCTAGGGGTCGTGTTCCGGCGGAGCGCCATGGGCCGTCAGAGCCCGGAGTCGCTCCTCCAGTGCCCGCGCTCTCTCCTCCGCTGCGGTGACTCGCTGCTGTAGTGTCTGCTTCTCGCGCACTGCTGCTTGCTTTTCACGCACTGCTGCTTGCATATCGCGCTCCGCGGTCCGCCGCCGCCGCTCGGCTCCTTCCAGCCTGCCGTCGAACTCCTCGCCCGTGCGAGGGTCAATGAACTCCAGGACCGTCACCCCGGCCTGTCTTCGGCTGCGCAGCTCCAGCCCCAGCACCCGGCTCCGCAACGCACCGCCCCTGCCCGTGCCCTCGACCGGCCGCACCTGCTCGTACTGCCCCGCGCTGGCCGCGTAGCCCTCCAGGGAAGTCTCCATCAAGGTCCCGGCCGGATCCAGCCGCCAATACTCGCGAACTCCGATTCGGGAGTATTCCCGCGCCTTGTGCTCGGCATCGTTCTCCGCCGTTGACGGCGACGCCACCTCCAGCACGAAGTCCGGCGCTTTACCTTCTTCCCAGATCCGGAACGAACCGCGACTGCCGCGGTGCTCCACCCCGAACACCACTTGCACATCCGGCTGTAGTCGAAGCTTGCTGTTACCGCGCTGGTAGTACACGACCAGTTCCATGGCCACCAGCACGTCCGCACGCTCACGGAAGTAGTAGTCCAGGGCCGTGGCGGCCTGCCGCACGGCGTCCCCGTGCCCCACGCTCTGGGCGATCCAATGCCCTTCCGGGTAGTCGACCTCGTCGGGCTCCGGCGCCACTGCGGGGGCAGCGGGCGATGTCAGTGCGGGAGGTTCTGTCTGTGTGGTAGCCATCGTCGCCCTGCAGTATGCAAATGCGCGTGAACGCCGATGCTCTTGATTATAGAGCCGCCGTAGCTGGCCGGGACCGCCGAGCAAGTGACACGATCGTGTTGCCGGCAATGGTCGGCCTCGCACGCACGCGGGCCGCACCAGCGGCACCGAGACTTGCAGCAAGGGTGCAGGTTGCAGGGCAGCAATGAGTCTAGCCACGCTTCGCCTCAACCGGGCGAGAGCGGCACTTCGGCGTCGAGACTTGACCGAATCGTCAGCCTTACGCCGAGACAAGGAGTCAAGCGGACTGCCCGCGCCACGGCGCCGGAGACGACCGCTGCCCGCCCGAGTGCGACTCGGTGACTCCGTCGGCAGGCCTGCCGCAGGTCCGGAGCCTTAAGGTAGGGTGAAGTATGTGCCGCGTCGCCGTTGTGCTCGTGCTTTGCCTGCCGATGCTCGCCCAGACACGCAATGACGAGCTGCACGAGCTCTTCGAGAACTACTACGAGGACTATCTGCGCCAGAATCCCGAGGTAGCGACATCGGTGGGCCGGACAGAGTACAACGACCGGTGGCGCGATTGGTCGCGGCCGGCCCGCCAGCAGTGGACCGAGCGCGTCAAGCTCTACAGGTCGCAGCTGGATGGTTACGACCCGGAGGCATTGGATCTACAGGATGGCATCAGCTGGCGGCTGCTGCGCAGACAACTCGATCTGGAACTCTCTGGCATCGACTACGACGCTTATTTGATCCGGGTGAACCAGCTGTTCGGGCTGCACACCAGCGTCCTGCTGACGATGCGAGAGATGCCGGCCCGCAGGCAAGCCGACTACGAGAACATGATCGCCCGGCTGCGCGCCGTCCCCGCCTACGTTGAGCAGAATATCGGCGCTCTGCGCGAGGCCGTCGAGAAGGGCCTCGTGCAGCCCCGGCGGACCGCCGACTTGGTCATCGGCCAGCTGGATGCGCAGGCGGCCCCGGCGGCCTCGGAAGCGCCCCTGCTCGGTCCGTTCCGAAATTTCCCCGCGAGTGTTCCCGAGGCCAGCCGGGAAGCCTTGGCAGCGCAAGCCGAGGATGCCTATGCGCAAGCCTTTCAGCCAGCTTGGCGCCGTCTCAGGGACTTTCTCAGCGCCGAGTACCTCCCGCACGCCCGGACCGCCCCGGCCGTGACCGTCCTGCCGGATGGCGAGGAGATCTACCGCCACTTCATCGGGTATCACACCACGCTGCCGCTGAGCGCGGAGGAGATCCACGAGATCGGCAAGCGGGAAGTCGAGCGCATCGATCGTGCCATGGAATCGATCGTGCGCGAGGCCGGATTCGACGGCACCGTGGCTGAGTACGAGCAGCACTTGATGTCGGCGCCCGAGTACCTCTTCACGGACAAGGAGAGTATGCTTGCCTACCACCGTAACCTGGCGATGCGCGTGGCGCCCGGGCTGCCCAAGCTGTTCCGCAGGCTGCCGCGGCATCCCGTCGGGATCCGGGCGATTCCACCGGATCGCGAGGCCGTGTCTGCGTCCAACTACAATCGGCCCTCGGAGGACGGCACGCGGCCCGGCTGGTTCAATCTCAAGGCCTACATGCCCGAGAAGCAATCGAGGTTCGACAAGCCTGCGCTGGTCCTGCACGAGACCAACCCCGGGCATCACCTCCAGATCGCCCTCCAGCTGGAACTGGAGGGCTTGCCGCAGTTTCGCAAGATCTACCGCTCCACCGCCTATGTCGAGGGGTGGGCCTTGTACGCCGAATCGCTCGGTGGCGAGCTCGGCGTGTATGACGATCCGGCCAGCCGCTTCGGCGCGTTGGAGAGCGAGCGGTTCCGGGCGCGGCGGCTGGTGGTGGATACCGGCCTGCATGCCATGGGCTGGACCCGCCAGCGGGCCATTGACTTTCTGGGCGACGAGAGCGAGGTGGATCGCTACATTGCGTGGCCGGGCCAGGCGCTGGCCTACAAGCTGGGGCAGCTTGCGATCATGGAGCTGAAAGCGTTGGCGTGCGACGCTTACGGCGCCGATTTTGACGTGCGCGACTTTCACGACGCAGTCTTGCGAAACGGACCGCTGCCGCTGGAGATGCTGCAAGAGAGGGTGCGCGAATACATCGGGAAGGCCCCGCGAGAAGCCTCCGGGGGCTGTCCGGTAGCGTAGCAGCGATACCGGAAACGCTGTTCCGGGAGCCGTGCAAAGATATATGGACAGGGGGCCGGAGTGTTCCGCGCATGCAACAGGTAGCCAACTTGCAAAGCTTGCTGTCGGGCCAAGACTCCACGCACGCCGGGAACTACTTTGTCTCCAACTACCCGCCGTTCTCGGTTTGGAACGAAGCCGACGTGGCCAGCGCGACCGAGCGCCTGCAGCGGCCGGGCAATCCGCGCACGCCGCTCGGCCTCTACATCCACCTGCCGTTTTGCCGGAAGCGCTGCGACTTCTGCTACTTCAGGGTCTACACCGACAAGAACCATAGCGAGATCGAGGCCTATCTGGACGCGGTGGTCTCCGAGGCGTCTCTGCTGTCGGAACAGGGCTTTCTAGCGGGCCGGACGCTCGATTTCATCTACATCGGGGGCGGCACCCCCTCCTACCTGTCGGGTCGCCAGCTGACGCGCCTGATGAAGGGCCTGCGCGCCGCGCTGCCGTGGGACGCTCCCAGCGAGGTCGCGTTCGAGTGCGAGCCCGGCACTCTGAGCGAGCGCAAGCTCAAGGTGATCCTGGATTTCGGCGTCAACCGGCTGAGCCTGGGAGTCGAGAACTTTGACGACGACATCTTGGCCGGCAACAACCGCGCCCATCGGTCGATGGAGGTGTACCGGGCGTGGGAGTGGGTCGAGCGCGTCGGCTTCGAGCAAGTCAACCTCGACCTGATCGCCGGGATGATCGGGGAGACCGACGCCAAGTGGTCGCGCAGCGTGGCCGAGACCGCTCGGCTGGCGCCGGACGCTGTCACCGTCTACCAGATGGAGATTCCGTTCAACACGACGATCTACAGGGAAATGCGGGAAGGGGGGAGCACAACCGCTCCCGTCGCCGACTGGCCCACCAAGCGCCGCTGGACGCGCGAGGCCTTCGAAGCCCTGGAGTCTAAAGGCTACACGGTGGGCAGTGCCTACACGGCAGTGCGGGATTCCTCAAAGATCCGCTTCGTGTACCGCGACCAGCTTTGGGACGGCGCCGACATGCTGGCCTTGGGGGTGTCCGCGTTCGGCTACCTGGACGGAGTGCATTACCAAAACCAGCCGCACATGCAGCCGTACATGGACGCCGTGGGCAGCGGGCAGCTGCCGGTCTCGCGAGCGCTGCCGATCACGGCGCAGGAGGCGATGATCCGGCAGTTCGTGCTGAAGTTGAAGCTCGGGCGCTTGGAGGCCGAGCCGTTCCGCAGGCGATTCGGAGTGGATGTGACAAGCCGCTGGGCGGACGAGCTGAGCCTGTTCCAGGAGCATGGACTGCTATCCTTCGACAAGGAGAGGATCGAGTTGACCCGCGAGGGATTGCTGCACGTCGATCGGCTGCTGCACGCGTTCTTCCTCCCGGAACACGCCACCATTCGCTATGCGTGAGCAGGACCGCTCAGCGCTGCACGGGGATCTGGACGCGCTGATCCTGGGGGGCGGCCCGGCCGGGGCCACGGCCGCGGCGGTCTTGGCCGCCAAGGGGCGCAACGTGCTCGTGGTAGAGCGCGAGCGCTTCCCGCGCTACAAGGTCGGCGAGTCCCTGCTGCCTTATTGCTACTTTCCGCTGGAACGCATCGGGATGGTCGACAGGCTGCGCGCGTCCAGCTTCGTCAAGAAGTACAGCGTGCAGTTCGCGGCCATGGACGGCCGGATCTCGACGCCGTTCTACTTCTTCCAGCATTTCGATCACGCGGCCTCTCAGACGTGGCAGGTGGTGCGTAGCGAATTCGACCAGATGATGCTGGACAACGCGGTCGAGAAGGGCGCGCGAGTGCTGATGGGGGCTACCGCCAAGCGCCTGTTGATGAACGGCGGGCGCTGCGAGGGCCTGATGGTCGAGCAGGGCGGCGAGACCTTTCCGATCCGCGCTCCGGTCACCCTTGACTGCGGCGGGCGGCATGGTTTCGCCGCTACCGAACTCGGCTGGGTAGTTCCCGATCCGTGGCTGAACAAGGTCGCGATCTGGACCTACTACAAGGGCGCCCTCAGGGACGCGGGCCACGACGAAGGGGCGACCACCGTGGCGTACCTGCCCGGCAAGGGCTGGTTCTGGTACATTCCGCTGCCCGAGGACACCGTGAGCGTGGGGGTGGTGGCCGAGCGCGACTACCTGTATCGGGAGGGCAAGGATCTCGAGGCGATCTTCGACCGCGAAGCCTTGGCAAACCGCTGGATCGCCGAGCATCTGGCCCCGGGCGCGCGCTGCCAGCCGATCCGGATCACGGCGGAATACTCGTATCGCTCGCGATATTGCGCCGGCGATGGACTGGTGCTGGCCGGCGATGCCTTCACGTTCCTCGACCCTGTGTTTTCCTCCGGGGTCTTGCTGGCCCTGCTGGGAGGCGAGCGTGCGGCCCATGCGGTCGACGCCGCTGTCGAGGCCGGGGACTTCCGCGCTGGCCGGTTCGCGTCCTACGGCGCGGATCTGTGCGAGGGCATCGAGGCGATGCGCAAGCTCGTGTACGCGTTTTACGAGGAAGCGTTCAGCTTCGGGAAGCTGCTCAAGAGCCGCCCCGACCTGCAGGGGGATCTCACGGACTGCCTGATCGGGAACCTCGCCAAGGACTTCCGGCCGTTGTTCGAAGCGGTCGGCAAGTTCGCTACGGTTCCCGAGCCGCTGCCGTACGGCAGCAGCGTGGCGCAGGCCATGACGCCGGCGCTGGCAGGCCGGTCCTAGGCGGCCCGCGGCGCTCTCGCGGAGCGCGCCGCGCACTCGGCCGGACGCATGCGCCGACTGTGCCAAGATGTGTGCGGTAGAACAGTCTTTATGAAGCTCGCTCAGGTTCGTGCAGGTGCTGGCGTCGCGGTCGCGATTTGCGAAGACCGCGGCTACCGCTTGCTGGAAAGCGCGTCCATGAACGCGCTGCTGGCGGTGGCCGACGCCTCGGGCGCGTCCTTGGCGGACGTGGCGGCCGAGGCAGCCTCCGACGACCGGCGGGACGATGTCGACCTGTTACTGCCGCTGGAGCCCGCAGAGGTCTGGGCGTGCGGCTGCACCTATGCTCCCAGCGCCGATTTCCGGGATGGAGAGCTTGGCACGCGGGACGGAATGTACTCCTATGTCCACAAGCCGGAGAACCGCCCCGAGATCTTCTTCAAGGGCACTTCGCGCGTTTGCGTGGGTTCGGGCGAGCGGATCGGGATTCGGAGAGACTCGAGCTTCACCGCGCCGGAGCCGGAGCTTGGAGTCGTGATCGGGGCCAGCGGCACGATCCTCGCGTACACGCTCGGAAACGACGTGTCGGCGTGGGACATCGAGCGGGAGAATGCGCTCTACCTTCCGCAGTCCAAGGTGTACGATGCTTGCTGCTCGCTAGGGCCGGTGCTTGTCACCCCTGACGAGATGCCCGATCCGTACTCGCTGCAGATGAGTTGCCAGATCATGCGCGACGGCGAGGTGACGTTCAGCGGCAGCGTCTCGACCTCGAAGCTGCGCCGCACCTTTGAAGAGCTCGTCGGCTATCTCACGCGGAGCAACAAGGTGCCGACCCCGACCGTGGTCCTGACGGGCACCGGCATCATCGTCGAACAGGAATCCGCCCTGCAGCCCGGCGATGTCTGCACGATCAGCGTGCCGCAGATCGGCACGCTGTCGAATCCCGCCGCCTTGGTCTAGGCTGGCCGGCCGGCCTTGGCCGCGGACTCGACTTCCCGCAGCACGCGCAGCGAGTTCAAGCCGAGCACCTTGTCGATATCGCCCTGGCTGTAGTTCCGCTTGGCCAGGCCGTCGGCGATATTGGGCACCTGCGAGATGTCCTCCATGCCCTCCGGCAGCTCTCCGTCCACGCCGTCGAAGTCCGATCCAAGCCCGACTGCCTCGATGCCGGCGAGTTGGACGGCATGGTCGAAGTGGTCCAACAGCGTGCCCAGCGGCGGGCGCCCGATGGCTGCCAGCTTGGCTCGAGTCCTCGCATCGCGGTCACCCGATTCCGTGTCGGGGTTGGCTCTGTTCCATTCGCTGCTACGCGCCGCATAGGCGTCGTCGAGGAAGACGTTGTAGTAGTTGATATGCATCACGCCTCCCTTGTCGGCCATTGCGCGGATCATCTCGTCGCTCATATTGCGCTTGTGGGCCGCCAGTGCGCGGGCCGAGGAATGGGATGCGATGATCGGCGCGGCCGACGTGTCGAGCACGTCCCAGAATGTCTGGTCCGAGACATGCGAGATGTCCACCAGCATGCCAAGGCGGTTCATCTCGCGGATCACCGAGCGGCCGAAATCCGACAGCCCCAGATCGGCGTCGCTGCCCGAAGATCCGGCCCAAGGCGTGTCCTTGCTATGCGTCAGCGTGAGGTAGCGGGCACCCAGCTGGTACAGGGCCCGCAAAACGGCCAGCGAAGAGTTGATCATGTGCCCGCCTTCGACGCCGAGCACGATCGCGATACGCCCGCTGCGCCTGGCGGCCTCGATCTCGCCGCTGGAGGTCACAAGCGCCAACTCGTCTGGAAATCGGCTGACCTCGCGGCGGACGGCGTCGATGATCTCGAGCGCCTCCTGCACGGCTTCCAGCTCGGTGTTGCGGGTCGCGCTCGTATAGATGGAGAAGAACACTCCGGTGACGCCGCCGTCCCGCATGCGCGGGATGTCGACCTCGCCTCGGGTGTTGCGCGCTCCGAGATCGTAGGATCCGTCCCGCAGCAGCATGGGCGTGTCGCAGTGCAGGTCGATCACATGTCGCGGAGCAGGTGCGACCGGGTCGTCGGCGCGGTCTGCGGAGGGCGCGGATTCGCCGCCGGAATCGCAGCTCGCGGCAGCCGCCATGCTGGCCAGCGCCCACTGTCGGCGGGTTATGTCCATACTGGGATTGTAGCCAGCTAGTCAGATGACCGAACGCTTCTCCTCGGCGCTTGCCTATGCCAACGACCTGCATCGCCATCAGCGGCGCAAGGGCAACGGCGTGCCCTACGTCTCCCACCTGCTGTCGGTGGCAGCCTTGGTCATGGAAGCCGGAGGCAGCGAGGACGAGTGCATCGCCGCGCTGTTGCATGACGCGGTCGAGGACCAGGGAGGAGCGGCGACGGCAGACGAGATCCGTCAGCGGTTCGGTGCCGAGGTGGCCCGGATCGTCGAGTCCTGTAGCGAGGACAAGAGCGCCGGCCGGACTTGGACCGAGCGCAAGCTCTCCGCAGTGAGCAAGGTCGCGGGGCTGGACGCTTCGGCGCGCTTGGTGCTGACGGCTGACAAGCTGCACAATATCCGCTCGGTCATCTCCGAGCACGCCAAGATCGGAGACGTGGTCTGGTGGCGTTTCGGCGGAGGTCGCGAAGGCACGCTGTGGTACTACCGCGCGATGGCCGACGCCATCGGCGGGGCCGGGGGCAGCGGGCTGCTGCCCGAATTGCGCGTGGCAGTGGAGAATCTCGAGGCGCTCTCCGATTGAGCGATTCCTGCGATCAGGCGCGCTCCAGGATTGTGTTCGAGCCCAGGGTCTCGCGGCGTCTCCAGCCATTCGGCACGTACACGCTGGCGAAGCGCGGCTGGTCCGATGTCGCCGTGAGATCCGGCTGGTCCGCCTCGGAGGTCCGTCCGATGGCGCGCACCCGAGCGGTGACGGCCTGTACGGGCCGTCCGGCGTGACTGTACCCGAAGCGCTTGGCGTGGATGTCGTCAAAGTCAGCAGCCCGGTCTGCGGGAACGTTGATCTCGTAGGACTGGCCTTCGTAGCGCAAGTCGAGCGAGCGCAACAGGGTAATAGCCTCGAAGCCTTGGGCCCGCATGTCTTGGCGAGCGGCAGCTTCGAGGCGCTCGAACGCCGTTTCGGGAGCCTCGCTGAACGTGGCCGCGGAATAATCCCGGACACAATCGGCCACCAACATGCCCAGCGCCGACAGCACGCCGGCGTGGGCCGGCACCACGACCTTGGGGATTTCGAGCGCCGCGGCGAGCTCGCAGGCGTGCAGAGCGCCCGCTCCGCCGAAGCAGATCATGGCGTAGTCGCGGGGATCGTGCCCGCGTTCCACGGAAACCGAACGGATTGCCCGCTCCATCTTGGAGTTCGCGGCCCGGATGATCGCGTTGGCAAGATCCGACACTGACACGGAGGCGCGGCGGGCGGCCTGCTCGGCGTACTCGCGGGCGCGGTCCCTGTCCAGCTGGATCGCGCCGGCGGGGAACGATCCGGAGTCAATCCTGCCCAGCAGCAGGTTGGCGTCGGTCACGGTCAGCTCCTCGCCGCTGCCGTAGCACACCGGTCCGGGCACGGCCCCTGCCGACCGCGGGCCGACGCGCAGGGCGGAGCCCTCGTCGAAGTACGCTACCGATCCGCCGCCGGCGCCGATGCTCTCGATATCTAGCATCGGGACCGACACCGGCAAGCCGGCCGCCGATCCTTCGGTCGTGAAGAGGGGAGTCTCGTCGTGGAGGGACACGTCCGTGGAGGTGCCGCCCATATCGAAGCTGATAAAGCGTTCGATTCCGAGCGTGCGCGCGACGGCGGCGGCTCCGATCAGCCCTCCCGCCGGGCCGGACAGGACTGTCCGCGCGGCCTGCGCGGATGCCTCGGTGACCGAGATCGAGCCGCCGTTGGACTGGAATACGCGCAGCTTCGTTCGGGGCAGGGCGGCCGCGAGGGATTCGATATAGCGCGCCATCAGAGGCGAGACGTAGGCGTTGACCACGGTGGTCGCCGCCCGTTCGTACTCGCGATACTCGGGAAGGATCTCGCTGGACAGCGACACGCTCAGGCCGGCTGCCCGCAACGTCTCGCCGACAAGCTGCTCGTGGGCGGGGTTGGCGTAGCTGTGCAGCAAGCAGACCGCCACCGAGTCGACATCTCCGAGCGAGGCTCGCAAGCCCGCGAGCGAGCTAAGCGCGAGCGGCTTGAGCACGGAGCCATCGTGGAGCATCCGCTCGTCCAGGCCGAACTTCTGGCCCTCGGCGACCAAGCCGCGGCGCGGCGCGGGCGTCCAGTCGTACAGGTCGGCGCGGTTCTGCCGAGCGAGCTCGAGCAGGTCCTCGAAGCCGCGAGTGGCGACGAACGCCGTGCGTGCGCCCGTGCGCTGCAGCAGGGCGTTGGTGGCCACGGTGGAGCCGTGCACGACCTCGCTGGCGGCAAACAGTTCCAAGCCGGCCAGTATCGCGCGCGCCGGGTCGGCGGGGGTCGATCGCACCTTGTGGCTGCGCAGGCGCGAGCCGTCCCACGCGATGAAGTCCGTGAAGGTCCCGCCGCTGTCGACTCCTACGCGCATGTGGGGTACCAACCGTCGACGGGCTGCCAGCACCCCGCACCTTCCAGTGTAGGGCGGCAGGCCGCCTGCCCAGAGCGCGGCTAGTGCGAGCCGCAGGAACCGTAGCGGTCTTGCGCGAACGATGCCGCGATCAGCTCGCGCAGCACCTCCCGGTCAACGTCTGCCAGGCGCTTGATATACAGGCAGCCCTTGCCGCGCTTGTGCTTGCCGAGCGCGCCAAGCCGCTTGCCCTGCTTGTCGAGATCGAGCATCAGGTACAGGGTCAGGGCCTGCTTGCGCGACGCGAACCCGACGCGGAACCACGTGCCGCCGTGGCCGCTGGCGTACTGGTATCGCAGCGAGCCGAAGCCGATGATGGACCCGCCCCACATGACCGGCGGCTGGCCGGCAACTTCCGACATCATTTCGAAGACCTCGGCGCAGTCCTGCCGCCGCGCCGGGTCCGGGATGGATTCGAGGAACGCCCGCGGGTCCACGTCGGTCGGCTTGGTCTTCAGTTCCGCCATGCGCCCATTGTCGCCCCGCGGGCCCGTCTGGCGGAATTCGTAACTCACGGCCATCGGTCTACGCCACAATACCCAGGGCCGGTTAGAGCGTGAAAGACAGGGCCGGATCTCGCTATCGCATCCTCGAGCCAATCGGTTCCGGCGGCATGGGCTCTGTCTTCAAGGCGGAGGACACCCGCCTCAAGCGAGTGGTCGCGCTGAAGTTCCTGCCCAAGGACTTCGCCGCCGACAGCCAGGCAGTCGAGCGCTTCGAGCGCGAGGCGCAGGCGGCTGCCGCGCTGGACCATCCGAACATCTGCACCGTCTACGAGATTCACGCCCAGGAAGAGGAGAAGTTCCTCGTGATGGCGTACTTGGAGGGCGAATCGCTCGACAAGCGCATCGAACAGGGCCCGCTGCCTCTTGAGACGGCCTACGAGATTGCCCGGCAGGCGGCCGAAGGGCTCTCCGCCGCGCATGCCGCCGGGGTCGTGCATCGCGACATCAAGTCCTCGAACATCATGCTCAGCGAGGATCGCGCGGGCAAGCCGGTGGCCAAGCTGATGGACTTCGGCCTGGCCCAGGTGACAGGAGCGTCAAAGCTCACCCGGGTCGACACCCGCGTGGGCACGACGGCGTACATGTCGCCGGAGCAGGCGCTGGGAGACCCGGTCGACGCGCGCACCGATCTGTGGTCGCTGGGAGTCGTGCTGCACGAGATGGTCGTGGGCGAGCTGCCGTTCAAGGGCCACTACGACCAGGCGATCCTGTATTCGATCCTCAACGAAGAGCCCGAACCGGTGACATCGCTGCGGTCCCGCGTGCCGATGGAGCTGGAGTGGATCATCGAGAAGTGCCTGGCGAAGGCCCCCGCCGACCGCTACCAAGACGCCCGCGAGCTGATCGTGGACATCGAACGGCTGCAGCGGCGCGCGTCCTCCGGCCGGACCGCGTTCCAGCCAGTGGACCGTTCCGTCAAGCCGGCCGAGCCGCCGCCCGCCGAAGCCCCGGCGCGGTACCCGTCGTGGGTGCGCGCGGTCGTTGAGCGCCGGCAGGCCATCGCGCTCGGTGCCATAGCCGCGGCGGCCGCCTTCGCGGCGGGCTTGGCGTTGTCGGGCGGGGATGCGGAGACCGCCCGGGAGACCCGCCGGTTCACACTCCGCCCGGCGAGCAGCCTCGGCGAGGGACAGGCCATCGGGCATGCTGCGATCTCGCCGGACGGTCGGAACATCGCGTTCACCACCAGCGGCACCAGCGGCTCGCTCTGGATTCAGCCGCTGAACCGCCACGAGCCTTACCGAGTGGAAGGGGCAGAGGGCGCGCGGCTGGCCTTTTGGTCGCCCGACAGCAACTTCGTGGGCTTTACCAGCAACACCGGCTTGGGCAAGTTCGGCTTGCGCGGCCGAGAGCTGACCATGCTGGTGGACGAATCGAGCCTGGGCATCTCGGGCGCGACTTGGAGCGCCGATGGGCAGTTCATCATCTATGCCCCGGTCGGCGGGCCGATGCTCCGCGTGTCGTCCTTGGGAGGCGCTCCGAGGCCGCTTGTCGATCAGCCCCCTCGACGCCGCGGAGTGGTAAACGGCCTGTCGGCCGTGGCCGTTTCGGACAACGAGGAAGTGCTGCTGTTTTCGTTGCACATGTCCGATCGGGACGTGCTGATGGCGCGGCGGGTGACAGGGGGCGAAGTCGGCCCGGCCGTCGAACTGGCCGAGGGGGCGGAACCCGTCTACTCCGACACCGGGCATCTGCTGTACCGGCCTTCGCTGATGTCTTCCTCGGTCTGGGCCACGAAGTTCTCGCTGGGGCATCTCGAGGTATCGGGAGATGCCTTCGCCGTCGTGCAAGACGCTTCCGATCTGTCGTTGGCGGCTGACGGGACCATGGTGCATCTGGACAATCGGTTCACCGGCCAGATGGGCTTGCTCTGGCTCGACGAAACCGGGCGGGCGGTCGGAGAGATCGGAAGGCCGCAAGCTTGGATCGTTGGCCCCCGCTTGTCGCCGGCCGGCGACCGGGTCCTGGTGTCGGGCGGCACCGGCCGGGACTACGACCTCTGGATCCACGAGTCCGAGAGGCCCGTGATCCATCGCGTGACCTTCGGCGATGCCAACGAGAGCGGCGCGATCTGGGCGCCTGACGGTGACAGCATCCTGTTCGCGGAGCGAGGCTCGTCGGGCCTCAGGCTCCTGCCGGTGGCCGCCGGCAGCCCGGCGCAACCGCTATATGACGGAGACGAGCCAGGCCTGACGCCGCTGGACTGGTCTCGAGACGGGCGCTACATCTTGCTTCAATCGCGCGGCGTGCTTGGGGGCGGTGCCAGGGCGGGGGAGCCGAGGCTGAGGACCGACCAAGGTCTCGCCCCAGCGCAGGAAAAGCGAGGTTCCGGTGGATTCGGCCGCACGGCGATCAAGTACCTGGAGCGCACCAGCGGCGGCGAGTGGGAGCTGCGCGACTTCCTGCCCGAGGCGCCGTTCATCGTGGACGACGCGGTGTTCTCGCCGGACGGCAGGTATGTCGCTTACGAGAGCAACGAATCCGGCGACTTCGAGGTTTACGTGAAGCCCTTTCCCAGCGGCGAGCAGCGCTGGCAAGTGACCACCGAGGGGGGGCGGCTGGCAAAGTGGAGCCCGGAGGGGTCCGAGCTGTACTTCATCAGCAACGACACGCTGCACCGAGTGCGCGTGCAGCCAGGCGGCGGCTTCGCATTCGGCGAGGCCGAGGAGTTGTTCGCCAGGGACAGCTTCATGGGAGCGCGCCGCTACCCCTCCTACGACGTTGGCAGCGGCGGTCGCATCGTGGTCTCGGGGCCGCTGGGCGATCCGCGCCGTGCCATCCGGATCACGCAGGACTGGTTCCGCGCGTTTCGCGAGCCCTGACGGGATCAGTCCAGCTCGGCGCTGGCTCGCGGCTGGAAGTTGATCTCCACCGGCCGTCCCAGATATTGCGGCTGCGTGTTCCAGACGTTCAAGTCCCACACCGCCATCATGCGGGCGCCGTATTCGCGAATCCGAGAGGACAGCAGTACCGGGCCAGAGGCGTCCTGGGCGCAATAGGCGACCACGTCCAAGCCCCGGCCGGTGCCGATGTAGACCGCCCGGGCGGCGTGGAAGCGCTGCGAAATGATCGTGAACGAAGTCTGCCCCATCACCTTGTGCGCGCGCACAACCGAGTCCAAGGTCCGCAATCCTCCGCGGTCCTCGGTGATGCAATCGGCCGGCACGCCTGCTTCGACAAGGTCGCGCCGCATCACTTCCGGCTCGTTGTAGTACTTGCTCGGATTGGATCCGCTGACAATGATGTGGCGGATCTTCCCCATGCGATACAACTCGGCGGCCGCGGCGATCCGATGGGCGTAGAACTCGTTGAGCCCGCTGCCGCGGTTCCGCGATGTCCCCAGCACCAGGCCCACGTTGTTTTGCGGCAGGCGCTCCAAGTCGGCGTACAGCAGGGGGCCAGCGGTCTCGTCAATGCGCCAGCTGACGTACACAGCCGCCATACACAGGCCCACGCCCAGCACGGCCAGGGCCAGCCCCAAGGCAGTTGCCGCGGTTCGCATCCGCATCGCGTTCATCCTGCGCGAATCCGTGATCGAATCCGCTCTCGGCGTAGTTTTCATTGTCGCTGACAGAGAGAGTGTAGCTGAACGAGCAATAGAGAGCGCGAGTGGTTTCAAAGAAACACGGCTAGATTCTTGTGGGTTTGGCCGTGCCGGTCCCTTCCGAAGGCCGATCGGCCCCGGGACGGCTGACTCGATCCCGGGCTCCAGAGTCGCAAGCCGGAGAGCCGTTGCGCCGCTTCCGGGGGCATGACACGGTTCGATCCGGCGAATGCAAGGGTGCCGTGGGGGTAGAATCTTGCCATGCGCCTGTTGTCAACTGCCCTCGCTGCGGCCTGCCTGCTCGCGTGCGCTTCCGATGTCGGAAGCGACGCGGAGGAGCGGCCCCCGAACTTCCTCGTGCTGCTCGTCGACGATCTCGGCTGGACGGATTTGGGCTGCTACGGAAGCGACTTCTACCTGACCCCCAACATCGACCAGCTGGCAGCGGACGGAGTGCGCTTCACGCACGGATATGCCGCCTGCACGGTTTGCTCGCCCACGCGGGCCGCCATGATGACCGGGCTGTACCCCGGGCGCACCAACGTCACGGATTGGATTCCCGGACACAGGCGTCCGCGCGCGCCCTTGCGCCCGCCGGATTGGACGATGCGACTGGAACATCGCCACACGACGCTGGCAGAGGCGCTGGGCGCTGCGGGCTACCGCACGGCACACGTTGGCAAGTGGCACTTGATGCCGACCCTGGAGCCGGACGTGATGGCGGACTACGCCCCCCAGCATCACGGCTTCGAGATCAACATCGCCGGCAACCAATGGGGCGCGCCGGGCAGCTACTTTCATCCGTACGTCCGCAACGACCGCGAGGTTTACCCGCTGCCCGAGGGGGGCTCGGAGGGCGACTATCTCACCGACCGCTTGACGGACGAGGCGCTCGCCATCTTGGACGGCTTCGGCGACGAGCCGTTCCTGCTCTACTTTCCGTACTACACAGTGCACACGCCCATCGAGGCCAAGCCCGAGGACCTGGCCCGGTTCGAGGATCGCGTGGACGCCTCGAAACGGCACCGGAATCCGGCGTACGCCAGCATGCTGGCAGCCTTGGACCGAAGCGTTGGCAGGCTGCGGGCCAAGCTGGAAGAGCTGGGCATCGCCGACGACACCGTCATCGTGCTGACCGGCGACAACGGGGGCCTGGATCGCAAGGGACCCGATGGCCGCATGGGCAACCCGACCGAGAACGACCCCCTAACAGCCTGTGGTAAAAGTCGACTGAAATCCCCAGGGCTTTTCAATGTCAGATAGCGAGGGGCGGATTGCATAAGGAGTTAGGAGAGGGGCTGGACAAACGCGCGGTGGTTGTGCGATAACTCGCAGAGTGGGACCGCAGCACATCCCGTTAGGCGAGGTCCGGGTCCGT
>JAJEHF010000073.1 GCA_022823865.1 Bryobacterales bacterium | reverse complement strand
ACGGACCCGGACCTCGCCTAACGGGATGTGCTGCGGTCCCACTCTGCGAGTTATCGCACAACCACCGCGCGTTTGTCCAGCCCCTCTCCTAACTCCTTATGCAATCCGCCCCTCGCTATCTGACATTGAAAAGCCCTGGGGGCGCGGGAACTACTCGGTCCGCACCCGGAACTGGCGTTACGTTCGCTATTTCGACGGCAGCGAGGAGCTCTACAATCACGCCGACGATCCGCAGGAATGGCTGAATCTGGCGGGCAAGCCGGCCATGGCCGGGCAGAAAAAGAAGCTCGCCGCTTGGCTGCCCGAGCGCGAAGCGCCGCTGGTCTTGAGCGGCAAGGCCCTCCACAGCGTCTTCGATGCCGATGAGCCGGACATGGCCGAGTTCCGACAGCAGTGGAGCGACCTCAAAGCCACGGTCAGCCCGCCGCTCGAATAATCGGCCAACCATTTCGTCCGATCGAGAGTACTGCGTCCCGTCTGCTGCGAAGAGGGGGCATCACGGTTGGAACTTCATCCTCCGCCCGCGGGCCATCGCCCCGACTCCGGGCAAGCAGCTAGAAGCTGAATTGCAGCAGGAAGCGGAAGGTTCGGCCGTCGTTGAGCGTGTTCGTGATCTGACCGAAGTTTGGGGACGTGAGATTGAGTCCTGGCTCGGCAAATTGCGGCGAATTGAGGAAATTGATCGACTCGGCGCGGAAATCGATCGCCTTGTCGGCGCCCAGCGGCCATGAACGCGACAGGCTCAGGTTGACGTTGTTAATGGCATCCTTGCGCATGACGTGGCGGCCGAGCGTGCCGGACGCCTGCCCCGGTTTCAGGAAGCCGAAGGCCGAGAACGGCATCATTGCGCGCGAGGTGTCGGGATGGTCGACAGCCCGGCCGAGGACGGATGGGTCGAGGAGATTCGGCCGGTCCCGGCCCGTGCCGTCGACGTTGCCGAATCCGGGCCCGTCAGAACCCGTGTCGATCACGAAGGGAGTGCCCGATTTGACGAGCACAACACCGGACATCTGCCATCCGCCAGCTACCCTCCCCAGCCATCTGGTCCGCGAAAGTCTTGGCAGCTCGTAGCTGACGCGAGCGAGGAAAGAGTGGGGTTGGTGGAACGAGCTCACCGCCCGCATCGTCCCGTGCACATCGAGCTCGGACGGGCTCTGTCCCCACCAAGCGTCGGAGCTTGAAGCCGTGTTGACAAAGTCTCCGCCTAGATCGATCGCCTTGCTGAACCAGTACGACATATCGAGCGTCAGGCCCCGCCAGCGAGAAGCGACCAGCCGCGCCTTCGCCGCATCGTAGTACCCGCGCGAGCTGTTGAGCACGCGGCGAACCTCGAAGTATCGCGGGTCTGCGCGGCGTTCGTTGATGGTGCTCGTTGTCAGGGGGATCCCGGGAACGGGGCGCCCTCGGTTCGTGTTCCAAAGATTGAGCAGCCGGATCGTGCGGCTGCCGACATAGCCGACTTCAAGGTTCCAGTCGCGTGCCAGGGCCAGCTCCCATTGGAAGTTGTACTGGTGGGAGTAAGGCATCGCCAGGTCCGGGTCCAACTCGACGACGGTGCTGCGCGCGCTAGGGTCAAGCGCCCCGGGCTCGAGGTCGGACAGGGGGTCTACCAACTTCGGCGCTAGGATGACGACATTGATGCTGCCGGGGGGATTGAAGCGGGCCTGGCTGTACGTGACTGGAAAGATCTCGCCGTAGTGGAGCCCGTACGCTCCTCGCAGCACTCCCCGCTTTCCGCCTAGGCGGTATGCGAACCCGAGGCGAGGTGCTAGGTTGTTGCAGTCGCAATCGTACGGAATCCGATTCCGGTCGTTGACCTCCGAAGGTGCAAAGGCCGCCTGGTAGCGCAGCCCGAGCGTGAGCGTTAGATCAGACGAGACCCGCCACTCGTCACCCGCGAAGAACGCCGCGTCCCAAGTCCGGAAGCCGCGGCTGATGTCTCCGACCGCCCGCTGGTACTGGCTGGGCCTGCCGAGGCGGACATTGGTGATGGTGTCGTGCCCGAAATTGTCGTTGAAGACGTACTCGCCTCGATGATTGGAGCTTTCGAAACCGTTGATCTGCCTGCGTGCCGCCATTGCGCCCGCAGTCACCACATGTTTCCCGCGGTGATGGCGCAATTGGGTCGCGTACCGGAATGTATTGCGGGAGCGGTCAATCGGGATGATCGGGCCGGGTCCGAGAAATTGCAGGGCCGCCGAAATCCAGATGAGCGGCCCGACCGCCGAATCATCCGGGACCAACAGCGAACCGACCCTGTCGAATCCCGCAGACGCGTCCATCGTAGTGGCCGGGGACCACGTCCGGCTCCAAGTGACGCGTGCCCTGTGGTTCTTGGTGGTGGTGTTCGGGTTCTGCCCGCCAACGAGTTGGAATGCGTGCACCTGCTGTGCGGTGAACTGGTAGCCGAGCACAAAGCGATCGCGATCTCGGGAGCTGATATCCAGGCGAGGTGCCAGCGAATCGTTGTCGATCGATTGCGGCGAGTTCGTGTTGAGCGCGCGCGGGTCGATATCGGGACGGTTGGGCGGCTCGTCCGGATAGGCCGCAAGCATCCGGCTCACGAAGTGCCGCGTCGCTTGATCTACCGGCTCGCCTGTGACAGGATCGCGATCCAGCGGCGTTCGCTCGTCCGCCTTTGGTACAAGCACGTTCCCATTGACGTTGCCTCGCACTCTCTTCTGGCTGCCGTCGAGACTGAGGTTCACCCTTCGTCCCAGAGGTGTCACGACTTGGAAGCCATAGTCATTCGAACGAGCCGGCTGGACGCCTCCGACCTGAAAGAACGAGCGCGCGCTGAAGACGCTGTTGTTGTGTGTTTCGTAGATCCTGCCGTGCACTCCGGACGTGGCCGCGTGCGCTTGATGAAGAGGCGCGGACGGCGAGCTGCCGATCTCGGCGCCGAAGTAGCTGGTCTCAGCCTTGAACTCCTTGATGATCGTCGCCGAGGCGCCAAGCCGCTGGGTGAGCTCCCGTTGCACCGCGTTGTCAACCAGCGTGATCCTGACATTCTCGTTGCGGCGGCTCTCACCCGCCGAGGAGTCCGTCTGGCCCAGTAGATTGAGTTCCGTGCGGTCGGGCCCGGAGTTGTTCTCCTGAACGGCGTCGGCTCCCGGATTCTCTGCAGTGGGAGCCGCCGCAGGTGCGCTCCGCTCGGCCGCTGCTGGGTTGCGTTGGAGCGCAGCGTCACTTGCTGCGAGGGGGACGGATGAAAGGAGTCCGGCGGTGCAGGCCAGCAACGAGCGCCTACTCAACAGGCCCGCAATGGCATTCACCGCACGCCGCCTTGGGGAGTGCGAACCTCGATTCCAGTGTGCGCAGGAACCCGGCTCGCAGCGAAAAAATGTACCTGCCACCCCAACAGCCCAACTTGAGAGTTGCTGCCGGAGAGTATACGACGGGGCGGAAGAGGATCGACTCCGATCCCTCGGCTATCCCGCTCATGCTCACTCCCCTGATGGGGAATCCAGGTCAGAACCTCTCGAAGCTGCTCCGACCGCCGGCATTGATATACCGCTCGTACCAAGGGTGGTTGTGCGGCAGCGGCACTCCGTCGCGCGTCCAGCCGTCCCGGCGGGGTTCCGGGGGCATGGCGTCTTCGGTGTCGACACGCCAATTGTCCAACAGTGTCCGCAGGCGGTTCAGTTCGGCCGCATAGGCCGGGTCGCCCGAGAGATCGCGCAGCGACATCGGGTCGACCTGGAGGTCGTACAACTCCTCGTACGGGCGGGGCTCGCGAAAGAGAAACTTCTGGGCCTCCGTCAGGCCTCCGGCGCGCTGCGCCTGGAGATAGCCGGACCAGGTGATCGAGTTGATGGAATCGACGCTGTTCCACAGCGGCTTCTCCCAGTAGTAGTTCCGGACCAACAGGAAACGCCCGGTTCGGACAGCCCGGGTGAACTGCTCGAAGTCGTGCCAGTTGGCCTCGGCGTAGATCGCGTCCCGACCGGGAGCTTCCGGGTTCCGCAGCATGTCGGCTGCGCTGGCGCCTTGGGCCGAGTCGAGCCCGTACCCAGCCAAGTCGAGCAGGGTCGGAGCGAGGTCTACAACGCTGAACAGGCCCTTCTGCACACTTCCCGCAGGGACCGTTCCCGGAAGCCGGACGATCATGGGCGTTCGGATACCGGAGTCGTACAGCGTCGTCTTGGCACGGGGAAAGGGCATGCCGTTGTCGGAAACGTAGGCAATCAGAGTCGAGTCGAAGACACCCTGCCGGCCCAGTTCCGCCACGATTTCCCCGACGTGCGAGTCGAACCGTGTCACCTCGTCGTAGTAGAGCGCTAGGTCCTGTCGAATCAGCGGGTGGTCGGGCAGGTACGGAGGAACGACCACATCGGCGGGCCTGTGCGGGTCGGGAATTGCGTTCTCATCGAACGGACGGTGCGGGTCCTTCGAGGCGACCCAGAAGAAGAACGGCCGGTCCATGGGCCGGCCCGAGAGTGCCTTGATCGCCTCGACGGCCGTCTCCTTGCCGGCGCAGTCGACAACAAGGTCCCAGTGCCTCTGTTCGGCGTCGCCGAGATGCCACTTGCCGACAGACATGTTGTAGTAGTTCTCGCGGCGGAGCCGGCGAGCCATGGTCGATTGCTCGGCCGGCAACGGCATGTGCAGGTCCTCAGCCCCGGTGGAGTGGGGGTAGCGGCCGGTCAAGATGCTCGATCGCGACGGGCTGCAGGAGGAGATCGTCAGGAAGGCGTTGTCAAAGCGCATGCCCTCGCGAGCGAGCCGGTCAATATTCGGAGTGCGAAGGGTGGGATGGCCGTAAATCGACAGGTCCCCCTCCCCTTGGTCGTCCGCGATGAAGATCAAGATGTTGGTGGGCTGGGCTAGGGCATCGTGTGCTAGCAACGACGCCAAGACGAGCAAGCCGAGGAACATCTTCTGGATTATAGTCAGGGGCAATCTGGCAGCCGGGCGGCAGACGCTAGCCCGGCGGGCTACGGCCGGAACGCAGTCCTTCGGGGATCGGATCGTTTGCGCTCGGGGCCACGAGGCCCGTACCGGAAAGCGTGAGGCAAGGCCCGGCCTCTCCTCTTACTGAATCAGGATTAGATCGGCCTGCCGCTGGTGCAGCATCTCGGCACCGCTGCTTGTGATCACGACGTCTTCCTCAAGGCCAATGTGGATCTCTCCCATGCCTTCGTAAGGCGCATACAGAATCGGCTCGACCGCGAACGTCTGGCCCTCCTCCATCTTCAAGAAGACCGTGGTGCCGTAGCGCTCGGGCCAGTCAGGTCCGAGCAACGGACCCACGTCGTGGACCGCAAAACCGATCGCATGGCCGGTGCCGTGCGGGGGACCCTCGAAACCGGCCTGTTCGAACATCCCGCGAGCGATGGCGTCAATCTCATTGCCCGAGACGCCGGGCTTCATCGCCGCAATCTGCAGATCGGCTGCCTTGCGGGCGGTTTCCCACATCTTCAAGATCTGAGGCGGAGCCGCGCTCTCTCCCGCTCGCAATACGTAAGCGGTTCGCTGCAGGTCCGTCGAATACCCGTTCAGCGTGATGCCAAAGTCGATGCGCACTAGGTCCCCCGGGTGGATGACCCGGCCGCTCGGGTCGGCGTGCCCGCGGGAAGGCCCGGCAACGACGCTGATGAAAGGCACGGTGGCCCCGAGCTCGGCCGTTTGCGATCGCAGAAATGCGCCGATGTCCCTTTCCGAGGTCACGCCCGGTGTGATCACTGCCCGCGACAGCGCTTCCCGGATGAACCTGTCGGTGTGCTGCGCCGCCTCACGCAGAATCTCCACTTCGGAGGGCAGGCGACGTCCGCGGAATGAGGCAACCAGGGGTTCTGAGGACACGAACCGGGCAGCGATGTCCTCGCCCAAGACTTCCTCAAGATAGTTGCGCATCCCGGTGGTCAGCCCGTCAGCGATGGGCATGTCGCGCGAAACGTTCACGGCGATTCGCTGGGGATCGAGCGCAGTTACGAAGCTCTTGAGGTGAGGCTTGATGCCCTCGCTCTTGTAACTGAGCACTTCGTCGTAGATCCCGGTCTCCTGCAGCGGCACGACATCGTAGCTGGCGGCGATGGCCGTCTTGCGCAGCCCTTCCTGGGAGCGGTCGAAGAGCAGCGCCATGCGGGCGACCGCGTCGCCGCCGCCGAGGTCCGCCGCCAGCGGGTCCGCGGCCTCTTCCCGCGTAAAGACCAGCCACAGGTCGATGTCATGGGCCTGCATCGCGCTCGGGAGCAGCTTTTCCACGCGCTCCCGGAGCACGTCGGCACTGACCGCGACGCCACCGCCGGCAGCGCCGAGCGGCGCCGCGATGAGAAGGGCCAGCAACGTCAGCCTGAACTGGGGCATGCTTGCTTTCGGCGGCATCACAGAGGACCGATCGCCCGGGCGCCAAGCCTGGCGGGAACGATGGGTTACGCTAGCACGATGGCCTCCCTCGTGGCAAGAGACCGGGCTTGCATCTGGCACCCGTTCACGCAAATGAAGACCGCGCCAGAACCGCTGCCGATTGTCGGCGGAGACGGCGCTTACCTGATTACCGAAGACGGGCGGCGCGTCCTGGACGGGATCTCGTCATGGTGGGTCAACGTCCACGGCCACTGCAACCCCAAGGTCAGCCAAGCATTGGCTCAGCAAGCACAGCACCTCGAGCACGTCATGTTCGCGGGCTGCACTCACCCTCCGGCTGTCGAGCTTGCCGAGAGGCTGTTGGCCAAGCTGCCCCGGAACCTGAACAAGGTCTTCTTTTCCGACAACGGCTCCACCGCCGTCGAGGTCGCGCTGAAGATGGCCTACCAGTACTGGACCAATCGCGGCGAGCGCCAGCGCCGCACCTTCCTAGCCCTCAAGCACGCCTACCACGGGGACACGGTCGGCGCCATGTCCGCCAGCCATGACTCTCTGTTTACGGCCAGCTACGCACCGCTCTTGTTCCACGTCGAGCGCGTCGCCGTGCCGCAGGACTACCTCGCCTCCCTAGACCCCGCCAACGACGGCAGCGCCACCGCGGCGCTGACCGAATTCGAAGACCTGCTGCGATCCCGCTGCGACGAGATCGCAGCCGTGATCGTCGAGCCGATGTTGCAGGCGGCCGGAGGAATGCTGGTTTGGAAGCCCCAGATGCTGCGCATGCTGCGGGAGCTGTGCGATCGGTACGGGCTGTTGCTGATCGCAGACGAGGTGATGACGGGATTCGGGCGCACAGGGAAGATGTTCGCCTGCGAACACGGTCCCGTCGAGCCCGACCTGATGTGCCTGTCAAAGGGGCTCACCGCGGGGTACCTGCCCTTGTCCGTGACCGCCGCCTCGGATGCGGTCTACGAGGCATTCCTGAGCGACGACCGCAGCAAGACCTTCTTCCACGGCCACTCCTTCACGGCCAATCCCTTGGGTTGCGCGGTAGCGCTCGCTGGGTTGGACATCTTCGAGAACGAAGGCGTGCTGGGACGGGTGGATGGCATCTCGTCCAAGATGCGCAGCAGGCTGCAGGCGCTGGTTGGCCGCAAGTACACCAAGGACGCTCGCCAGATCGGGGGCGTGGGGATTCTGGAAGTCGAAACGGGCGGCAAAGGATACCTCGCCGATATCGGACCGCGCATGGCGGCCTTGTTTCTGGAGCGCAACCTGCTCCTGAGGCCGCAGGGCGGCATCGTCTACTTCATGCCGCCATATGTGGTGACCGACAAGGAGATTGACTGGGTCTTCGACCAGATCGAGGAGGTCGTCAGCATCGCTACACGGGACACCGGCTGACGTCCGGCGCACGCCGCGCTCACTCGGTCGGACCGGACTCCGGCAGCTCATGCCGGAACATCGAAAGGCGGTTTGCACCCACCTTCACGACCCGCACCCTCCTCAGTGACCCGTACCGCTCGGCGAGTTCCAACTGTTTGGCGTGCTGCGCGATCACCCACTGTGCCGACTGCCCAGCGAGCGCAGCCAGCGTGGAAGCGTACTCATTGACGGCTTCATAGGGCGGGCCTAGAAAGTAGATGTCGGCGTCAAGCTTGTCAATCTCCTCGCTGACCAGAGCCCGCCGGAGCTGTGCCTGATGGGTTGCGCCGACCATTTCGAGGTTACGCCGGATCAGGTTCGCAGCCCGGGCGCTTGACTCGACGAACACGGCCGCTCTGGCTCCCCGGCTGAGGGCTTCGATGCCGACAGAGCCAGTTCCGGCATACAGATCGGCGAAGACGTTGCCCTCAACCTGGCCCTGCAGGATGTCGAACAGCCTCTGACGCATGCGTCCGAGCATCGGGCGCGTCTGTGTGCCCTCCATGGAAAGCAGCCTGCGACCGCGGAACCTGCCGCCAATTACGCGCATTGTAGAGGCTGGGATGGCTAGGCTAGGCCGAACCCGCTGCGGGCCTCGCCAGCGACACGGCGTTCTTCACAATGCGCTCGACCGTGCTCCGCCCGCGCTGCAGCGCATCTGCGTAGTGCTCCGCCTCGGAATCCTTAGCGAGCCGTCGGCCGTGGCGGAACCAGTATTCCAGTGCGCGGCCCAGCGCGAACGTTCCCGCAAACGCAACAAGACCCTTCGAAACTAACCCGCCGCCGGCGGGAAGCTTGGAAACCGCCGTGCGCGCCAGCGCTCTCCAGCCCATGGCCGACGCGAGGATCGATGCGATCGGCATGGCCTGACGGTCGTAGCCAACGGGCTTGCCGTGCGCAGCCGCCAAGAGGAGCGCGAGCCGGACTTGGTTCATGGTCAGGAACGCAGTGTCCGAGGCGAATTCGCCGAAAGCCCAAGGCAGGCTGAGCACCGAAGGAACGATGTTCGGCAGTGAGGTCGCCGCAGCAAACAGTGTGTTCTCTTTCGCGACTTTCCAGATCAGCCGTTCGCTCACCGCCCGGCGTAAGCCTGGGAAGTTCGCAGCAAGGGCAAGCAGCAGCTCTTCATTGCGATCATCGTCAAGCAGCGCCGCGATCGACCTTCCCGGCTCGAACGGGTCGAGCACGTGGAAGTGTGCCGGATGGGGCACTCCGGCCTCGGCGAGGCCGACGTCGGCCCGCGCAAAGTCGGCCTCTTGTGCGACCAGCAGCAATCGGGCGCTGTCCGGCGGATGCGGATGCGGGAACAGGAGCTCTTGCACATCGTCCACGAAGGACTCGTCCGCGGCAAGAATGCCGAACGTGACGGGTTGTTGCGCCTGAGCCCGCACTTCACCCGGATCAAGTCTCCGCAACGCGGACGTGACTTGGCGCAGGAACACCTTCATCGCCGGAAGCTCATTATACGGCGCGGCATCGGCCGAGCCGTGTGCAGAAGCCCGCTTCCGCACCCCAAGCGTCCGCCGCTCGCCCGCATGATCTACCATGCGAGCATTGGCGCTCGACACCCAAGCCGCCGCGAACGGCGCTGACCAGCCCGAACGCTGCATCCTGGTCGGACTCGACCTCAAGACACTCCGCGCGCCGTCGGCAAACGGGTTCAACCAGCCCAGCGCCGAGCAGTCACTGGCCGAGCTCGCCGAACTCGCCAGCGGCGCGGGGGCTGACGTGGTGGGGCAGGCCTTGCAGGTGCGCGAGCGAGCGGATCCGGCGACACTGCTTGGTTCCGGCAAGATCAGCGAGATCCGAGCCTGGGCAGAGGCGGAGGAGTGTGACTTCCTACTCTTCGATCACGACCTTACCCCATCACAGCACCGCAACCTGGAGCGCGAGCTGAAGGCATCGGTGCTGGATCGCACGCAACTCATCCTCGACATATTCGCAGGGCACGCGCGTTCCCGCGAGGGCCGACTCCAGGTTGAGCTTGCGCAGCTGGACTACCTCTTGCCGCGACTCACGGGAAGAGGCACGGCCATGTCGCGGCTGGGAGGAGGCATTGGCACGCGTGGGCCTGGCGAGACCAAGCTCGAGCACGACAGGCGCAAGATCCGCCGGCGCATCACGAAGTTGCGCGCCGATCTAGAAAAGGTGCGGGGCACTAGACGCCTGCAACGCTCCAAGCGCAGCTCCGTGCCGATCCCTACGGTCGCTCTGTGCGGCTACACCAACGCAGGCAAGTCCACGCTCTTCAATGCGCTGACCAGCGCGAACGTAGTCGCAGACCAACGCATGTTCGCGACGCTGGACCCCACGCTGCGCAGGCTTCCCCTGCCCTCCGGCTACCCTGCCCTGCTCTCGGATACGGTCGGATTCATACGCAAGCTGCCGCCAACGCTCATCCAAGCCTTTCGCGCCACGCTCGAAGAAGTCACGGAGGCATCTCTGATCATTCACGTGGCCGATGCAACCAGCGAGGAAATGCGGTCGCACATGGACGAGGTCGACCGGGTCCTCAAGGAACTCGGCGCCTCGAAGACACCCCAGATCCTAGCCCTGAACAAGTGCGACCTGCTCGAGCCCCAACAGGCTGCACTGCGGGTCCAGCGCGAGGAGGCCGCGGCTTCCTCCGAAGCTGTTGTCGACATTTCAGCCCGCACCGGCCAAGGCCTCGACCGATTGGCCAGCGCCGTTGACAGCATTCTGTCCAAGGGGGCGTTCGTGCGAAGAAGGCTCCTCGTGCCGTACGACAAGGGCGGTGCCCTGTCGCTGGTCTACGAGCGCGGGCGCATCCTTGAGCGCCGAGACGGCGAGGCAGGGATCGAAGTCGTGGCGGAGTTGGAGCGCACCCTGGCCGAGCGGTTGGACGGTTATGCCTGCGAAGAAGCCAATTGACAGCGGATGGGCGATACCGAGCACTCGCGGTGGCGGACGAAGGCCGCAGCGATCACGCGTGCAGCGGCGGCAACCGGTCCCGCCACGGACGCGCGGCCTCGAGTTGAGCGGCCAAGCGGAACAGCGTGCACTCTTCCCCGAACCGGGCCATGAACTGCACTCCCACGGGCAGACCGTCCGCAGTCCAATGTAGGGGAATCGAGGCGGCCGGCTGACCCGTGCCGTTGGCTAGCTGTGTGAACGGCACCCATTCCCGCACGCGCTTGGCGTAGGGACGCGGGTCCATTTCGCCCGGGCCCGGGTGCAAGAAACCGATTGGCGGGGGAGGGGCGGAAAAGACGGGCGTGACCCAGATGTCGAACCGCTCGAAGAACCGCGCCACCTGGCGGCCAACCATCTGCATAGCGGCGACCGCAGCGACATAGTCCGCCCCACTAGCTTGGCCTCCGCGCTCGCCGAACACCAAAGTGGCCGGCTCCACATCCGCAGCGGTCAGCTCCCGGCCCACTTCGCCGGCGAGCTGAGCCAGAGTCGCCGCTAGGTTCGAGAACCAGATCGTAGTGAAGGCGGACTGGAACGCCCGCTCGTCATACTCGGGCGTAGCCGACTCCACAGAGTGCCCCAGGCCTTGCAACAGTCTTCCCGCCGCTTCGACCGCCTCGACGCACTCGGCATGGACGGGCGTTCCGAAATGCGATTCCGTGGACAAGGCCACACGCAGCTTGCCAGGATCCTGCCCGGCCGCATCCAAGAAAGCCGTCTCGGGAGGCGGGGCGAAATACGGGTCGCCGACGTCGGGCCCCGCAGTCGCGTCCAGCAGTGCTGCGCTGTCCCGAACCGAGATGGTCAGCGCATGCTCGGCCACCAATCCGTTCATCACATCGCCGGCATCCGGCCCCAGCGGGTTGCGTCCCCGCGTAGGCTTCAGCCCGAACAGCCCGCAGCACGCCGCGGGGATCCGAATCGACCCACCGCCGTCGCTGCCATGAGCCATCGGCAGGATCCGGGCGGCTACGGCTGCGGCCGCTCCGCCGCTGGAGCCGCCCGGCGTGCGGTCCAGATTCCACGGGTTCTTGGTTGGACCGAACGCATGGGGCTCGGTGGTAGCCGTGAGCCCGAATTCGGGGGTGTTCGTCTTTCCGACGCAGATCAGGCCGGCCCGTCGGTGCCGCTTGACGATTTCGCTGTCGTACGACTGCTGCACGTCGCGCAGCAGAGCGCAGCCGTCGGAAGTGGGCACGCCGGCGTAAGCGGCGCGAATGTCTTTCAGCAGGAACGGCACGCCCGCGAAGGGCGCACGCGAATCGATGGCTGCGGTTCGGGCGCTGTCGCGAGCCATCTCAAACATCGGAGTGATGACCGCGTTGAGATCGCTATTGGTGCGCTCGATCGCGTCGATCGCCGAGTCCACCAACTCCAGCGGCGTGATTTCGCCATTCTTGACGAGTTGGCTCAGGCCAGTCGCGTCTGGCGCGAGCTCCGCGATGTTGAGCTTCATTCCACCCATGGTAGCTACAGGGCCGGGGCGATGAGTGTCGGGCTCGGCCCGCCCGTTCCGGATCGCTCGCAGAGCAAGCCGACGACGTTCTCGGAACCCACCTCGCTCATCCACAACGGTCTCTGAAGCTACCGATTTCCACGCGCACCCGTGGTATTCTCTGTATGGGTTACGGCATGTTCTCTCGCAAGCACCTCGACCGTCGGCTGTTTCTCAGGGGAACGGGCGCGGCTGTAGCGCTGCCGTTCTTGGACGCCATGGTGCCGGCGCTCGCCGCCGTGAACCCGTCGGAATCCGAAACGCCGCGCAGACTGGCTTTCGTCTACATCCCCAACGGGGTGATCCAAGAAGCCTGGACTCCCCTCGCCGCCGGCGCCGACTTCGACTTCACGCGGGTTCTGAAGCCGCTGGAGCGCCACCGAAGCGACCTGCTGGTGCTGTCCGGGCTGACGCACAACAACGGCAGGGCATTGGGCGATGGTGCCGGTGACCACGCCAGGGCCGCTTCTAGCTTTCTGACCGGGATCCACCCGAAGAAGACTTCCGGGGCAGACATCAAGCTTGGAATTTCAGTGGACCAGGTCGCAGCCAATGCGATCGGCGATCAAACCCGCTACGCCTCTCTAGAGCTCGGGATCGAGCCCGGCAGGCTGGCTGGAAACTGCGATTCCGGCTATAGCTGCGCCTACTCGAACAGCATCTCGTGGCGCGGCGAGCGGACGCCCAATCCGCCCGAAATCGATCCGAGCCTCGTCTTCGACCGGCTATTCGGCGATATCGAGACACCGCTGAGCCCCGCCGATCGCGCGCGGCAGGGAGAGCGCCAGCAGAGCGTGTTGGATCACATCCTTGCGGATGCCAACCGGCTGCGCAACTCGGTGGGACCAACGGACCGCCAGAAGCTGGACGAGTACTTCTCGAGCGTGCGGGAGGTGGAGAAGCGGATCGCCGCCGCAGGCCGGGACGGCGGAGCGCCGAAGCCGGAAATGGCGCGCCCGCAGGGCATTCCGGCCAACTACGCAGACCATTCCCGCCTCATGTTTGACCTCATGGTGCTGGCCTTCCAGACCGACCTGACGCGCGTCGCAACCTTCATGATGGGCCGCGAGGGAAGCAACCTGACCTATCCAGACATCGGAGTGAACCGAGCTCACCACGGCATGACGCACCACAGGGGCGACCCGGACAAGATCGAAGACATCACCAAGGTCAACACCTACCACGTGGAGCAATTCGGGCACCTCATAGACAAGCTAGCCTTAGTCAAGGATGGCGACGGCCGTTTGCTGGACAACATGATGGTGGTCTACGGCTCGGGCATTGGCGACGGCAACCGCCATACGCATCACGATCTGCCAGTGCTGCTAGCCGGCGGCGGCGGCGGCACGCTGACGCCCGGGCGCCATGTGCGCTATGCCAGCGAGACGCCGATGAACAATCTTTACCTGTCCCTGTTGGATCGGGTCGGCGTACGCCCCGAGACTCTGGGCGACGGCACCGGCGAGTTGGATCGGCTGAGCGATATCTGAGCCTAGGAATCGGCAAGCCGACGCCGCGCGCGGCGCATCAGCGGCGGAGCTTCGCAAGGGTTGCACCCACATGCCCGCGCTGAGCCCACGGGAAGAATCGCCTGCGCCCGTCGCCGTAGTCCTGTTGCAGCTGGGCGGACCGTCGTCGCTCGGCGAGGTTCAGCCGTTCCTGGAGAACATGTTCCGGGACCCGGAACTGTTCAACCTGCCGCTCCCTAAGCGGGCGCAAGATTGGCTGGCCGAGCGCTTTTCAAGGTGGCGGGCCAAGCAAGCGCGGCCGCTGTACGCCTCGATTGGAGGGCGATCGCCCATCGGCGAGATCACTGCACACCAAGCGCATCTATTGGAACGGGAGTTGAATCGCTCCATGCCCAGCCGGGTGTTCGTCGCCATGCGCTACGGCAAGCCCTCAACGGAAGCGGCTGTCGAGGCGGTGTTGGAGGCAAACTGCCAGAGGGCCGTATTGCTCCCGCTGTATCCGCAGTACTCCACCGCCACGACTGGCAGCTCCGTGCGTGAATGGCAGCGCTGTGCCGCGCGGAAGCAGCTCGACCTGCCCACTGCGGCGATCGACTCCTACTCAACCCACCCGACCTACATCGCGGCAGTAAAGGAGCGCGTGTGCGCAGCTCTGGCAAGGTTTTCGCCGGAGTCCGATCCACACGTCTTGTTCAGCGCGCATGGCTTGCCGCAAAAGCTCGTCCGCCAGGGCGACCCGTACCAGAGCCAAATCGAGGAGACCGTGCAAGAAGTGGTCCGCGAGTGCGCTCTGCAAGCTCCCTACACGCTGTGTTACCAGAGCCGCATTGGACCGCAGCGCTGGCTCAAGCCCAGCCTGACGGAGACACTGCGCCGCCTTGGCCGAAGCGGCTGCCAAGCGCTGCTAGTGGTGCCGATCTCGTTTGTGTCCGACCACCTCGAGACGCTCTCGGAAATCAACATCGAGGCCCGCGAACAAGCGCTGTCCCTGGGCATCCGGCACTTCGAGACGACGACCGGCCTGAATGACAGCCCCACGTTCATCCAGGCGCTCGCCGAGCTTGTGCTCGCGACCGAGACCGGCGCTTGATGCGGGTTGGGATCTTCCCGCTCTTCCGCAGCCAATGCCGCTCGCCCGTGAGGGCCAGCGGGCGCTCACAGGAATCTTGCTAGTCTCCCTGGCCCGCGGGGCGAAGGCGAGGTCGGGGAACGGTTCGCTCCAAGATCGAATGCCCCGGAAACGCCGCTGGCAGCGGCCTATGACAGCCGTCGGCAGGGCTGCAAAACGACGGAATGGCGAGCAGAACCTGATACGAGGCGTTGGCGAGACCCAGATATGCACGATTGCGGCGAACCGGCCGGACGAATCCCGGACAGGCGCCAAGGCGTTCCGCTACCCTAGGGCCGGTCAAGCGGTCCGGCGCACCGGGCTTGGGCTGCGAAGCCGCATGCGGCGCACCGTCCGGCCGAGAGGGCGCGGGAGGGGCCCTCGGGTTGCACACCGTGCCCGATTGCCTGACCCTACGGAGGGAACGTCGTGTACAAACACCGGATCCAGCAACTGGCTCACGCCATACTCTTGTGTTGCTTGGGAATGACATCGGCCTGCATGCCGCCCGCGCAACAAACCTATCGCGAGGTTCCATGGCCGCTGCCAGCGACCACTGACGCGGGAACGCCGTCCCCTTGGCACTTCGGCGAGGTCGTGGCCGTGGCAACGACGGCGCAGGGAACCGTCTTGGTATTCCATCGGGGAGCCCTCCCGATTATGGAATTCGACGTCTCCGGCAACTTCATTCGTTCCGTTGGCGGCGTTTCGATCAGCGGGGGCAAGGTGACGGGAGTCGCCCCCGAGGATCGGGCGCCCGGTGCTTCTGGGTACACGGCCGTGTACGGGCCGGCGGGCTGCTATTCGTGCGGCGCTCATTCGATCCGCGTCGACGAGTCCGGCCACATCTGGATCGTGGATGCAACGGCGCATGCGGTCTACAAGACCGACTCCGACGGCAACGTGCTCATGCAACTGGGGGAAGTGGGCGTCTCCGGCACGGACGAGAGCCACTTCAACCTGCCCACGGATGTGGCGTTCGGCCCGGACGGCGCGATCTATATCAGCGACGGCTACGCCAGCGCTCGAATCGTCAAGTACTCGAACGAAGGCGGGTTTCTGCTGGATTGGGGCAGCCGCGGCACGGGCCCCGGAGAGTTCGGGCTGCCTCACAACCTAGCGGTCGACGGCGAGGGGCGAGTTTACGTCACCGATCGCGACAATCAGAGGATTCAGGTGTTCGATTCCAATGGCGAGTTTCTCGAAGAGTGGGCGGGCGTGGGAGGCATCTCCACCTTGTACATGACTGCCGAGCAGGGGATTTGGGCTGGTGGCGTGCTCCGCAGCCTTGACGGCACTGTCGCCGCCAGCCTGCCGGGAGATGTCGGGGGCCACGGCACTACGGTTGCGCCAGACGGAAGCGTGTTCATCGCCCAACTTAGCGGTGTAGTGCAGAAGTTCGAGCCGGTCCAATAGGGCCTTACGGTCTTTCCGGGCACAGCAGCGCAAGCACTTCACCGCCAGAGATCCCTGAGAGCCGACGACCAAGCGTCCTCCGGCGGGCGGGCCGGGTGCCCAAACCCAGCCCCGACCCTGCGAAACCTGGCGCGGCTGCGGGCTTCAATTCTCGCCAGTCGCCACCTTGTGGAGAGCAGCCAGGAGTTGTTCCCGGATCTTCTCCGAGGCCTGCGCCTCGACCCGGCTGGTACCGAGCCATGTCTCATAGCCTCCGAGCACGTGATGTTCAGGAGTCGGCAAGTATCCCTCCGCGCCGTTCGCGAGGCTGATCACGAACGTCGCTTGGAGTGGGCTGTCACGCTTGATCGCGAGGCCTGTCTCGACGAAGGTCTCGAAAGGCAGGGCCGCAATGCCCAGATCGCTGATGCGAATCGCCTGCAGCACGACGGAAACGCTATCCGGGCCGTCGTGCAGATCGATCGCTCTCTGGGCGTAAATGTGGCGCCTTGTGAGTTCGGAGGGCCGCACGCCTTGGAGGACGGTCCTTGACTGCTCAAGGATTGGACGCGTAGGCTTGCGCCGAGCAAGCGCTAGCTCGACCTGCTCCATTGCGAGACTGGCATCCGGTCTGTACTCGATCCCTGCAACGGCCTTTGCCACAGCGTCGGCTAGCTTGCCCGCCACCTTGCGAACCTGCTCGAAGGGCTCCCGTCGCGATCGCGGCTTGGAGAAATCGATGTTGTTGATGTTTCCGCTGGTGCCGTTGGAGAGCATGCCCACGAAACGCTCGCCGGCATCTAGGCGGCTGGCTATGGCGAGCGAGAACTCCCCGAAGTAGTCTGCCGACACCAGCCCCGCCGGAATGTTCCCCACATAGTGCAAGGAATAGTTGGCGAGGACAGCTAGCGGTTTCTTCGCAGCGGTCCTGATCGACAGCACGGCGGCTTCGGGATCGACCGGACCCGAAGGCCTTACCAGATCGGGACTTGCGGCGGGAGGATTCATCCGCACTCGATCGGTTGTGCCTCCGAATGGATCAGCCGGGATCGTCCCCTCCTTCATGAACCAGCGCCGATTGAACACTTCGTCCGGAAGCTCGGTGCGCGCCCATCCGATCTCGGCCGGCTCCAGCCTCTCGAAGGCACCGGCAATTGACGCCGCGATGCCATCGATTAGCTGGCGGGTATAGCGTTGCTCATTTCGCGTGTCCTGCTCCGGCTCGGGCCCTCGCAGGCCCACTCCCGGCGCGGGGGGAGGGGCGGTATGGGTATGCGTGGCCGCGATTAGCACGCGGTCGGTGGGTATTCCAGTCTCCGCATGGGCGAGGCGCTTGGCCGCGTCGACAGTCTCCCTCGGGATATAACAGCTGTCAACGACTGCGATCGCGACAGTCTCGGTGCCGTCGTCCAGTACCAGCGCTCGCGAGTGCAGCGGATCGTGGGCTCCCGTTGCCGGCCGATACCTGAACGAACCGATCATGGGGAGTGGCCAATCTCGGGGCGTGATGTCCGCTGCCGCTGCGCCAGCTCGAAGCATGGGGCGATTCTCGCCGGTGCATGACGCAGCAGCTAGTGCGATCCATCCGATGAGGAAGGCCACAAAGGCTTGTTCGAGTCTTGTCATTGGCAGTGGCGCGCAGGGCGGCAGGCGCGAGCAGCACCGTGCAGCCGCTGCCGCGATCGCTTCGGCGGGTGCCTCGTAGGATATGCTACCGGCGGCGACTAGCGTGAGCCTCAACCCTTGGATCGCAGGTCATCCTCCTAGCTTCCGTGTTCGTTGTCAAGCGACGTGCGGGGGAAATGTGATGACTGACGGCGATCGAGACGCGATGTTCTGGCCGTATTGGCGGTTGGCGGGACGCTGGTCGAGAGTGGTCTCACGCGGCGGCCTCCAGGGGCCGA